>JAGXTE010000016.1 GCA_018334095.1 Nitrosarchaeum sp. | reverse complement strand
CATGCTTTGCTAATTTTTGATGCATCTTTTGTGACAAACAATACACTCTTTCCGACTTTTTTGCTTCTGCCTCTAAGTGATGATTTTCCAGTACGTGGTTTTCTTGCTTGAAGTCTTTCTACGTCTTTCATTAATTTTAGATCTTCTAACACTTTGAAAATATCGCTTGCTTTTGAAATTGATTCAATGTCATTTGTTACGACAATTGGGAATGATTCAATGCCTTCTATTTTGTGGCCTCTTGATTTAACCAAGTCTTTTGAAGCAGTTGCAGCTATTGCAGAACAAAATGCTAACTTGTTTTCCTTTTTGTTTAATTTCTTAAAAATTACTCTATCAACTATTGGAGGATGAGCTTGTCTTCCACCTCTTACTGAAGCAACACCGCCTGCTTGACCTTGTCTTCCACCACCACCACCTTTCATCTTTGCAATACGTGCTTGATGCTGTCCTGTTGGTGGATCGTTTGATCTTGCTACTACATCCATACCTGCAGTTGGATGTCTTCCCTGTGGTTGGAATTTGTGTGAAGTCAGATTTGTAAATGCTTTGTGAATAAGTTCAGCTCTAAATGGAGTTGAAAAGATTAATGGCAATTCAACTTCGCTATCTTTAGTTCCCTTTATTGTTAATAATGAAGTTTTCATTAGATTACTACCTCCAAAATATTTGGCTTGGTGATTTTTACTGGTGCATTTCTAATTTGACTTCTTAGTTTGATTAATCTTCTATATGTTCCTGGAACTGAGCCTTTTAGAATAATGAAATCTCCTTTTACCAAACCAAAGTGTTTGTAACCACCATCTGGATTTATTTTTATTTGATTGTTTTCTGTATTGCCAATTACCATTATTCTTTTATCATATTCTGTTCTTTGATGAAATCCCATTTGACCTGCTCTTGGAACTGAATACATGACACTAGCCGGTGAAATTGGACCTAGTGATGCAACTTCTCTAACTGTTTTTCTTGACTTGTGTTGTTTTTTCTTTACTCCAAATCTTTGTATGACTCCTTGCCATCCTTTACCTTTTGTAATTGCTGCAACATCAATTGTTGCTCCGGTTTCAAAAATCTGATCAATTTTAATTTCTTTTCCTAATAGTTCTTTTACATGTGCAAATTGTTTTTTGATATCTCCACCACTAACTAATGCTTCAAAGATGTATGGCTTTTTTTGTTCTAATCCTGCATCACGTGGAGACACTGCAACTATTGCAAAAATTTCTTTGACTCTGCCAAGTATTTTTTCTGCATTTTCCATTGCTCCTTCTTTATTTTTAAAATTAATTTCTTTAGAGATATTTTTTGGAAATTCTTTTGCATATACGTCAAATTCAGCATGTAATCCATAATGATCTTTTGAATATCCTCTAACTCCCAATATTGAAACTGGTGGAGTTACTAGCACTGTTCCAAGACTTACAAGTTGTTTTCCTGCATTTGGAGTCTTTTCACGATCATCAATGGTGACTAATTGAACACAACCTGCTTTGAAACCGCAGTGTGCTAAGATTTTTGGTTCATCAGAATTATTTTTTGGCCATGTTCTTATGCGTGCCTCCATACTTTTGGCACGTCCTCTTGGATAGTATGCTGCGCTACCTCTACGTGGTTGCGCGTATTTTCGATGACCCATGGTTAAATCGAAGTCGTCTTCAACCGTCTAATAAACCATGTGAGACATCGTTAACTTGTAAAAATTATGTGGTTAACGAACTATTTTTAATGTGATTATGGAACTAACAAATTATTTGCATAATTCCAAATCGTTACTGCTCCGATGATTACTCCTACTGCTCCCAATCCCATTGCCAAAATTAAGAAATTTCTTTTTTCTGCCATTTTGTATTAGCCTATTTTGTATGCATTAATTATCGACAATGTTCCTAAAAGTGCTTCATCTAGACGTACAGTTTCAGTTGCTTGATTTGGAAAGAAATTCAGTGTTTTTGCATTCTGAACATTCTTCATTTTACCGCCCAATATTTCATGAACTCCTTTTTCAGGAGATCCAAATACCACTAAAATAGGAAGATCTGAGCTTAGATGTTTTGATAATTGTTCTTTTGTTGCTGTTCTTCCCTTTCTTGAAGTAATTATGATGTTTCCTTGCCATTCAGTCAACAATGAAAATAAACTTGCTCTCTCTTTAACTGCATATCCCCAATACACAGGGGTCTCATTTCTTTGAATTTCTTTAACTGAAAAATCTGGATATCCTGACTTGAATTGGACTGTTGCCCTTTTGCCGACATTTTCTTTTCCAAAAAATGGTATTAATTCATTAATTCCAACGTCGATGAATTTTTTACCCTTTAAACTTACTATCACTCCTTCTCTTACATCTCCAACGTTAATCTTTTTAGAATTTGCTGGTGTTGAATGACTAGGAATTTTTAACGGATACAACACACCTGCAAACTTTAACTCGTTCATCTTTGGGAATAATCGTCTTCGTAAAAATTGCGGGGTCTCAAGATATCTTAAAATTGTTACAAGCAAATTCCCGTCTTCTCTGTAATTTCCTTCTTGGTAAACGTAAATTGTATCTATTTTAAAAATTGCACAAGCTCTTGCAAGTACGGATATCTTTCGTGTCTTATCCAGCTTTAAGGATTCATCAGATAGTGCTGATTCAGGTATTGCAACAGAAATTTTCAACGTAATTAAATCTCACATGTAACTATGATTATTTCTTTTCGTGAGGATATTTCTCTTTGGCAGTTTTTGCATATTTTGCAATCTGCTCATCTGAGACTAGTTCAAATGTCTCTGTTTTAGTTTTAATCTGTGCCATTCTGATGTGACTTGTCCCTTCTCTATCTTCACTAGACAGATAAATTGCTGCAGATGCTAATACTGATGCATCTTCTATTGATAATTCATGATTGTATGTTTTTTCTAAAAAGTCTGTCACTTGATCAGAACCGGATCCAATTGCAATTGCATCATATGAAATGTATGTTCCACTTGGATCTGTAAGGTAAAGCTGTGCATTGTTATTTACGACTCCTCCCAAAATTAATGCAACTCCGTATGGTCTTACACCTGCATACTGTGTATATTGTTGGGACTGATCAGCTAAATGTTTTGCAATTGTTTCAACTTCCACAGCTTCATCATAAATCATCTTGTTACTTTGAGAAAAGAATCTGGCATTATCTACCTGACTTCTAGCATCTGGAATGTATCCTGCTGCTGCTACTCCTATATGATCATCAACTTGAAATATTTTTTGTGCAACATCTGTAATCTGTAATTTTCTTGGTTTTTCTTCTACTGCAATTACGATTCCCTCTTTGGATTTTATTCCAACTGCAATAGTCCCTCTTCGTACAGTCTCAATGGCGTACTCTACTTGGTATAGTCTGCCGTCTGGTGAAAATACTGTGATGGCTCTATCGTAGCCTTGTTGTGCAGGAAGCATTTGATTTCAATGCTTTGAAAGTTTAATTTAAGCTTTGGTGCCATCTCTTCCCATGCGATTTGAGATTCAATTTTCTGGTCATGAAAATATACGATCAAATCATCAGAAAACAATTGAAATTACAAAAGAGTCACATCTCACTCCAAGCGGTGATTGTATCATTGGTGTCAACGCTTCTGCTAGTTGTGCTGATTTGCCTGATTCAATTAAAAAAAAATTGCAAAACCCAAATTCAAAAGTTAATTTTTCAATTAAAGTAGGCTCACATGAATTTATTGTTGAAGGAAGAGGCCATGAGGATCTAATTCTTACTCATCATGAAGATATTGTGATACGAAAAAGTAATTTTGTCTGTCCAAGAACGTTGGCTGTAAAATGTGACAAGGCATCAGATCTTATGCCCAGAGAAATGATCACTTTACTGCAAAATCCTAACACCAGGGGCACATTTACAATAATGATCGATTAAACATGTGACAATTTTATATGAATTAATTTAACGTAATACATGGGTCTAAAAACAAAAATTTTCATCCTAATTCCTCTGATAATATTTGGAGTGATAATTTTTGGAACCGCGTTATATATGGAAATTTGTAAAAATTCTAGCTTATCACTAATTGACTGCTAATTTGCGGTATTATTTTTCAATAATTTTCTACTTTAGTTAATTCTGATTTAGCATGGATTTCATAAACTACCCTCTCTTACAGATTTCATGCAAAAACCTGTAATTGAATTACAAACCTCTGAGGAACCAACCGAAGTTGAGCTAAAAAAAATAAGAGAATATTTCAAAGAAATGCCAATTAATGATATTTTATCTGGTCTAAAATTTGCTAAAAACAGATGGTCTGCTAAAGACTCTGGGACATTAAAAGTTGGTAGAAAAAGCATCATCCAAAAAGAGGTTCACTCTGTTACTTCTGAACAGGCCCAATGGCGATTAAAAAATTGGAAGATGATGATTGCAAATTATCGTCGTAGGGGATACAGCTATCCTACCATATCTAGAATTAAAAAAATTTTAATTCAAAAAAGTAAAAAGAAAATAAAATAATGTATGGACTTTTAGATTAAAACATCTGAGGTTCTTCTTTGGGATGTACCTTGTTTTAGCGTATCTGGAATGTCTGGTATTGATGACTTGGTTTGTCCTGCAATTATTGAATGTGCTTCTTCAAGAATTGCTAATGTGTCTGCATTGTTATTTGTATTTCCAATACTCATCAAATCATTTCCTTCCATAGAAGATCCGCTCATTACATCTCCTAATATTTGTGACAAGTCTTGCATAGATGATGTTGCTTCTGGCATGATACCACTTAGTGAAGGACTCAATCCTTTGATTATTGACATACATGGACTAAGTGTAACTACCACATCTCCAAGTTCAGATACTGTGTTAAGTCTTAACTGAATTTGTTCCATTGATAATTTTGCTCCGCTTATCATGTTTTTCATTTTTCTAACTTGGACAAGCTCGTTTGCATATGCTTGTGCATATGCATTGTTGTGTGTTTTTTGAGCATTAACTACTTTTTCAAAAATTCCGTCATGTTTTTTTTGTAATTTTTCATTAATTCCTTCTAATTTGCTTATTTGAAATTGTAATTTTCTTTGTGCTTCTTCAATTCTAGATTTTAATGGGATATCTGGTCTTACCTTTCCCATTACTCGTTGAGAAATGCTTTCCCCTTCGGTTTTATTCCATGAGTTACTTATCAAATCTTCATTTCCCCATTATGGGTGTAGTTTTTTGTTTTAAATGAATTTGTCACTCTTCTATGTGTATCCACAGTAACAAGGGACTTGGGTTACATCTTATCCAAACGTAAATGTATACATTTGAAATCCAGGTTCGCTTATTCTAATTTCCAATATGTGTGATGAAGACTCGTTACTGTTTACAATATTGTACAGTCCTGCTCCTGAAACTGTGATTTTGCCTTCGTTTACATCAGTGCCTGCGTAATCTTTTGAGATAGGCAATCCGTCAAGAAGTATCTCTAATTCTGCCATGTTGGCTGTAACGATGTTTACTTCTTTTGCATTATAATGCAGTTTGATTGAACCACTGTTTGAAACTAGTTCCATACTGTCTTCTAGATTTTTCCATTCTCCTACTGGATAAAATTTATGTAATTCTATATTGTTTGGTTCAGAGTAAGTTACTGTTTTTCCTGGATTGAATCCTTCATTACTTCCTAGCTGATTTCTACCTTGAGCAAAATTATACCCAAAATACAATTCAGGTGTTCTAAAATTTGAATGTTCAAACTCTTTAATGTCAACTAATTTTTCTGGATATTCTAATTGCAATCCTAAACGCGTAGACCTTTCTTTTAGTAATACTTGAATTACTTTTTCTGTCTCCTTGTAATCTCCCTCTCCAATATGATCGTATCTTATGTATCCTTCATCGTCTGCAATGTATTTTCTAGGCCAATATCGGTTTTCAAATGCCTTCCATGTTGCCATATCGTTATCCATTACAACTGGATACTCTATCCCATGTTTGATTATTGCAGCTTCTACATTTTCAGGAATTTTTTCAAATTCAAATTCAGGAGAATGAATTCCAATTATTAGTAATCCTTCATCTGAATATTTTTCATTCCATGCAACAATATATGGGAGAGTTCTTACGCAGTTAATGCAACTGTACGTCCATATGTCATACAGCACAACTTTTCCTTTTATTTCATTTGCCAATTCTTCTGGCGTTGTGTTAAAATAATTTGCAATTCCAACAATCTGTGGCGCTTTTTTAAACTTTGATTTATCTATATTATTTACAGCGTTTGATTCAAGTAAACTTTCAGTTGTCTGTACGTCTGAATTTATCGAAGACAGTAGTAGACTGATTGCTCCTACAATACCTATTATGATCATTCCAAAAATAATGGCGGTTTTAATTTCAGTCTTCATCTAATCAGCTCCAAAGTAATAATTCGTTGAGTAGTGGAAAATTAGCAATGTATGCCAATTGATTTGTAAATACTAGTACTCCCAAAAGTATGATAAATGACCCTAAAATTATGTTGTAGAATTTTAAATGTCTGCTCATAATTTTTATTATTTTACTTGCCCTTGAATAAAATACGCCCATTAGGATAAACGGTATGCCTAAACCTAGAGAGTATACTAGTAGTAAATTGAAAGCAACTGAAGGGGTTGTTGCTGCAAGAGTTAGAATAGTTCCCAAAATAGGTCCTACACAAGGAGTCCAACCTGCAGCAAATGCTAATCCAAACACAAATGATAATGGAAAACTTGCTTTAGTTCGTTTAGGTAAGAATTTTTTTTCAACATTCAGTTTGCTAATTTTTGTAGATAATAACAGAAAAATTCCAAAACTTACAATAATAATTCCGCCTACTTGATTCAATACTCCAATTACTTCGCCAACTGAATTTGCTAAAATGCTGTTAATTATAACCCCCAATATAGAAAAAACAACTGAAAACCCAAGAACAAAAAAAATTGAATTTAATACGATGTTTGTTCTGTTAATTGTAACTGTTTTGTTTCCTTTATTTTGATTAAGATCGCTTAGTGTAGTTCCTGAAATGTATGCTAGAAATGCCGGAATCATAGGCAATATACATGGAGCAACAAATGAGGCTAATCCTGCTAATGCTGCCACTGCAAGTGTAACTTCTACCATGAATTAATTTGGTAATTTTTCTTTTAAAGGATTGTTCCAAATCTGCCAGTGCATTTCATTTTTATCTAAGATTAAATTTGTTTTATTATGAACAAGCGATTCATTCTTGTGGGTGTTGCCTTGGGAGTAATTGTTATTCTTGCCGTACTAATTGGTTCTCCGGCAATCGGTGGGTTTGATTCACTTCGTTAATGCAATTGTCTATATTTTAATTAAATATCAAAAAAATTTTTTTAACTAATATTATTATGGCACAATCAAATTATTGATTTTATTGCCTAGTGTTCTTGTTGTTGATGATGATCCAGATAGTCGTGATGCCTTATCTGATCTACTTGAATTAAAGGGGATTCAAGTTTTAGCAAAGGGAGTTAATGGGCATGATGCTGTACAAAAATTTTCTCAACACAAACCTGATTTAGTATTGATGGATATGATGATGCCTAATTTTGATGGGATGTATGGTTTGGAACATATTAAAAACATTGATTCAAGTGCCAAAGTGATAATGATAACTGCAGATCAATCACAAACAACACGTAATAAAATTTACAAATACTCAAATACGAAAATTATTGGTAAACCAATTGATTTTGATGAACTAGTTAAACTGATTATGGAAAAATCCTTTTGGTAATGTTATTGTAAATGTAGTTGGGTTATTTTTTACAGATATTTTTCCACCATGCTGTTCTATGATGTTTTTACAACTTACCAGTCCTAGACCAGTACCTGTTTGCTTAGTTGTGTATAATGGCTCAAAAATTTTATTTATGTCATCGTCACTTATTCCTGAACCAGAATCGATTACGTCTATAGCTACATAATTTTCTTCATCACGAGATTTGATTTCTATGCTGCCTGGGTTGTCTCCAATTGCATCGATTGCATTTTTTAGTAGATTTGAAAAAACAATTTCTAATTTACTTTCATCTGCTAAAACTGTTATATCGTTATCTGGAATCTTAATGTTAATTTTATTTGGTTGTAGTTCATTTACAATGTTTGTAAGACAAGATTTTATTGACATTTGATTTTTTTGAAGCTCTGTTGTTTTTACATAATCCAAAACATCTTCAATCTGATTAGTCATTCGCTGTATTGCATTGTTAATTCGTTGTATGCTTTCATGATCTTTTGGAGATAATGAATCCTTATTTCGTATTAATGATATTTCTACTGATGATTTGATTACGCTTAATGGGTTTCGTAAATCATGAGATAGTCTGGCAGCAAGTTCTCCTATCGCGGATAATCTTTCTGACTTGATCAGTTCGTTTGTTAAATTATCGATTTTTACATTTTTTGTATCAAGCGCATGGGTTAGTTTTGAATTAAGAATTACAATTATGCTGGAAAATACGACTAGTAATGTTATTAGGACTAGCGAAAAGAACATCATGAAATTTCCGCTTTGTTCAATGCTCCAAAAATAGTTTAAAGCAAACAGAATTACAATTGTTGTGACAATTATCAAAACAAGTACTAGGTTAATTCCATATGTTGTAATATTTTTTGTTGCAATTAACTCATCGGCATTTTGATGTTTTTTAGGTTTACTTCCTTTGGAATTTTGAATTAATTTGTACATTGCAAAACTCCATGCCACGTAACTGATCAACCACAAAATATCTATTGGATGCCCATCAAAATATCCCTCCTCAATAATTAAAATTAAATATAGATTATCAGCTATAATGAAACTTACAATGCCGATTAGAATCAACACCCAAAAAGAATTTTTATTAATTTTGAATGACAAAATTATTGCAATTATTGCTGGAACTAGTAAAATCGCATCAACAATGGGATAAATTAGTGCCACTATAATTTCAAAAAATTCAGTGTCTATGTTCTCTTGAAAAGTCATTACTAAAATAGGAATCAGAATTGATGATGATGCTGAGATGGCAAAAACAATGTGTTTTTTCTTTATATGATTACGTAATGGTTTTAAGAAAATCACTAATGAGATAAACATGAAAATTGGCGCAGAGATATAGAAAAAGTCTGCAATAGATGGATAAGGATCAATGAATAAAACATGTTCGTGCAAATTCCATGTTTGTTCTGCTGCAAACCATGAACAAAATGATAAAACTAGGAAAAAAAGCGATTTTTTACTAATTTCATTTATTCTGTCAGCACTTGATAATGCCCATATGGCCGTAATTGTCAGAATCCCTGGAATTATAGTATAGACTGGTAACGAGATATAATCTGAAAAATATTCGATGCTTACTATGCTGTTGACACTGTATAGTGAAACTAGTGCAAAAATTATGCAACCAAATATGATTTTGTTATTAATGCCTGTTTTTTTTTTCATTTCTTTCCAAATTTAGAAGTATGGCCTCATTTTGAATTTGCCCAATGTTATGATATAATATTTTGGATGTATGCCAACATTATTCATATTTTGAATTTTTTTTGAGCCTGTTCAAAAATATTCAAAGCATCATCAATATTCTTTTTAGATAACCATGCTGTGACTGATATTCTTAACCTAGCTTTGTTTTTTGGCACTGTTGGGTATCTAATCGGCTGCGCAAATACTCCTTTTTTAAGAAGGAATCTTCCAAAATTCATGGCTGTTTTTTCATTGCCAATAACAATGGGGATTATGTGGGTCTTTGAATTAATTTGATATCCTAATTGCTTCAACCCTTTTGTCAAGGTAACGGTGTTTTTTGCTAGTATCTTTCGTTGCTTCTCTCTATTGGTTTGCATTCTGTTTAATGAATACTGAATTAAAAATGATGGGAGTGCAGATGTGTATATGAACGATTTTGATTTATTTATGCACAAATCTATCACATTGTTTTGTGATGAAACATATCCTCCAAAAGATCCTAGCCCTTTGCTAAGACTGCTAATGTATACGTCAATTTTTTTTGTAACATTGAAATGATTTGGAGTTCCCCTCCCATCTACTCCCACTGTAAAATCTCCATGTGCATCATCTAATACTGTGATTGCATTTGATTTTTCTGCAACATCCGTTACTTCCTTTAACTTTGAAAAATCTCCATCCATGCTGAAAATCCCCTCTGTAATGACAAATTTATTCTTGCCATGTTGCTTGAGTTTTTTTGTTAAATCTTCAACATCGTTATGTTTGTAAATTAAAATTTTTGCACCTGAAAGCTTACATGATTCTATTATGCTTGCATGATTTAACTCATCACTTAAAATCAAATCTCCTTTTTTTGCAATTGTTGTAATTGCCCCTAGATTTGCCATGTATCCTGTTGGATAAACCAAACTTGCTTGTTTTGATTTATGTTTTGAAAGTTTATCTTCTAATTTTTTATATATCTCGTCATTTCCTGAGACTAATCTTGAACTTGATTGCATCTGGTTTATTTTTATTTTTGTAATTGGTATGCCTAAATAATCATTTGAGCAAAGATTGAGCAATTTTTTATTTTTGATTGTTATGTATGCATTATTTACTTTAACATCTCTTAATCTTCTGTATAGGTTATTTTCTTTAATTTGTTCTAGTTCTGTATCTACAAAATTTAATTTATTGCTCACTTTCAAACTGAAATTAGTCGTGCGTAAATTCTTTTCTTCTTGTTGGTATTTTACTAATTTATGAGATGTTGAGCGTGGTATTGGCTTTGAATCTGTAGTTTGTTAAATTATAACATCCTGTCTTTTATATCGTAAATTTTTGTTATATTATTGGCTTGATTACCGATATTGAACAGATAATGGAGGATCAAAGAAATATCATTGAATTACAATTAGCTATTAAGAGACTAAAATTTCAAAGAACGAAAAAGCCATCAGTTCAAATTTGCTTATAATGTTTCAATCTGCATTATTTTTATAATTTCATTTTCATCGTAAAAATATTGTTTACTTTCTAAACAGTTTGAACATACAAACCAATTAGGGGTGTAATTGCTTTTTTTCGCTCCTTTGTAGACTATTTTGTATTTTGGAAAATGCCTTTCATCACAAACATTCATTATTTTGCAGCCTGCATTGATTTTATTCTGTAAAGAAATTGGTCTGTTGAATGCAATAAATTATTCATTTCTGGTTCAATATTCTTTTTGTATGTTTGATTTTTTATTTTTATGATAAATTTATTTGTTAATTCTATCAAGTGTTCTATTTCATAATTTGCAGTTGCTGCAGGATGTATGTCTTGGAATTGATTGTATGTCATATTGTTCAATATAGTGAACCCCCCTTTTCCCATGATAAATCAAATAACGAACTCATCATGTCTACAAGAGTTTCAGAGTCAGACCACCATGCAAATGTCTGTCGTGTTGCATGATTTGCGTTTCGCATAAAAATTAAAATTTCCTTTGTGTCATTAATGATAAAACATTTTTTATCTGAATCAGATGTAATGATTCTTATTTTTTTTGAATCCATTTCAGAAATAAACTCTGGTGTTTTATTTAAAGGAGAAATTACCATTTGCAGTTCTGATGATGATTCATCTATCCAATCAAACACATCCGAATGGTATAATCTTAAAACATCGGGTATACTGCCATAGATTTTAATCGAATCTGTGCTAGTTTCAGTCATTTCTTTAATTTTATTTATTATTGGTCCCATGCCATGTAGCAACTGCATTTTTTCTGATTTTGATTCATCAGTTTCAACTACAAAAAACGGAACCTCTTTCCATAGCTTTGAAAGTGATTCTTCTTTTCCAGCAAGTGTGTTGATTCTTTGCTGTTCTTGTTTTACTAGTGTTTCAATTGCATGTTTCATCTCCATTGCAGAATATTTTGTAGGGTGGACAAGTTCGGCTGTTACCAATCCCATGTTTTGCAGGGAATTCACAAGATGGTATGTTTCTGTTCTTGGCATTTGTAATGCTTTTGCAATCTCTGAGGCTGATTTGGCTCCATATTTTCCAAGATAGATGAAGACTTTGCTCTGGTTTGCAGTTAAACCGAAACTGATCAGTTCGTTTTTGATTCTTTCAAGCGTGATTTTGTGTTTGTATAGTTCAGTTTCTGAGTTATCGTCAAAAAGTGTTATCTCATGCGTGCTCATGTCTTCATGTATTCCATAATGTTTTTCTTAATAGGCACAATGGATGATTTCTCAATCTACATGTTCTATTTTGGAACTAATCGACTGATCCACGTGCCAACTTAGTATGTAATTCATTTTTTTTAAAATTTGTAAAAATACAATCTTTAAAATTACAATTAATTTCAGTTTTAACACTATCGCATCTAAATTTGTCATAAAATTTCCCAGATATGGGAATTAAGAATTTTCATTTACAAAAATTATTTTAAAAAAATTGTTAAGCTTCTAATCCTATTTTTTTAATCATATCAAAGTCTTTTTCAGATTCATTTCCGCCCATCGTAAGATATCCTGACGTGATTATTCCGTTTGCACCGCTTTGCAATAGTTGCTCTCCTGAATCAGTAAGATTTGTTTCTCTTCCTCCAGAAATCTTTATCACAGATTCTGGTAATAGGAATCGTATTACTGAAAACATTCTTACGATTTCAGAATTTTCTAATTTTACTTGTAGCTCTAATGGTGTTCCTGGTACAGGCACTAGTATGTTTATTGTAACTTCTTCAGGATAGAGTGCAGCTAATTCATTGGCTAACTCTATCCTTTGTTTTCTTGTTTCCCCCAAACCAATTATTCCACCTGTGCACAGCTCTAATCCTGCATTGCGAGCAATTTGCAACGTTTTTAATCTGTCCTCATATGTGTGGGTGGTGCATATCTCTGAAAATTTTGATTTTGAAGTTTCTAAATTATGATTATATCTTTTCACGTTAAGCTCTTTGAGTTTTTTTGCTTGCTCTGGTGTAAGAAATCCTAAGCTACATTCCACATTGATGCCTACTTTGTCGTTGATTTCTTTTATGATATTGCACACTTTATCAAAATCTCGGGGAGATGGTTCTCTCCATGCAGCTACTAGACAGTATGATTCTGCTCCATCGTCTTTTGCTTTTTTTGCTTTGATTACCACTTCTTCTGCTGATGGTAGTTGATATGTTTCAATTCCCGTATCAAAAAATGCAGACTGTCCACAAAAAGAACAATCCTCACTGCATGCATTTTTTTTAATGTTGTTTAATTGTTCGACATCAACTTTCTTTCCATTAAAATCTCTAGTTATCTGATTTGCAGCTTTGGCTAGATCTGGAACATTTTCATCTGGTATGTTGAATAGTTTTTCAGCGTCTTGACTTGTAATTCCAATGCCCGAAAATACGTTTTCTTGGCATTCTCTGATAAATTCCAAGACATCATTCATGATGTTTTACTATGAATTCTATTAAAAAAGATTAGTGAATTAAAAATTGACTTTTTATGCGTGATTATGTGATCAATTGCATGTTTTTTCTTGCATATCGTTGAAAATTAAAATTAAATTTTTATTGTTATGTTTGCTATGTTATTTTATTTTCTGCTGACTTTATTGTGTCGATAGTTCTATTTAGCAAGAAATCCAACTCTTCTTCAGATATTGCCAGTGGTGGCACAAGCATGATTATGTTTCCAAGCGTACGAAGATAAATTCCATGTTTTTTGCCTTCCTCAAAAAATATTTTATTTATTGATTTTTTTGGGCTAATAGGAGTTTTATTTTTTTTATCCTTGACTAATTCTATTCCCATAAGCATTCCTTTGTGTCTGATATCTCCAACTGTTTTTATTTCTGATATTATGTCATAATACTCTTCAAAAATTTTTGATGTTTTTTGAATTTTTTTAATTAAATTATTTTTTTGATATAATTTCAGATTTTCATTTGCGACTGCTGCAGCTATTGGATTGCCTGTGTATGTATGCCCATGAAACAGATGCTTCCAATCATTAAATTCGCCCAGAAACGAGTCATAGATTTTTTTATTTGCTAAAGTTGCAGCCATTGTCAGATAGCCTCCTGTTAACATTTTTCCAAAAGATACAATGTCTGGAATACTTTTTTGTTCAGTATATTGAACCATCGAACCTAATCGTCCAAAACCTGTTGCTATCTCATCTAATACCAGTAATACGTTGTATTTTTTACATAACTTGCTTATCTTCATTTGGAAACCTTTTGGAAATATGATAACTCCTCCCGCTACCTGTGCACCACTTTCCATAACAAACGAAGCAATTTTGTCATCATTAGAAAATTCCTTTTCAATTTTATCTAGACAAAAATTTTGATAATCTAAATAATCATATCCTTTAGGAATTCTATATTTGTTGGGTACTGGAATTTGTATTGTTGGAAATAACTGTTTTTTAAATTTGCCAAAAAATTCTGGTACATAACCAACAGCCATCGCTCCAAATGTATCTCCGTGGTAACCGTTCTCTAATGTTGCAATTTTTGTCTTTTTTGTTTCTCCTATGTTATTCCAATACTGTAATGCCATTTTTATTGCAATTTCCATTGCAGAGGATCCATTGTCTGAATAAAACACCTTGTGCATATCTGGAGATATTTTTATCAAACTTTCTGCTAGTCTTTCTGCAGGTTCGTTTGTTAGATTAAACATTGAAGAGTGCTGAAGTTTTTTACATTGTCTGGCGATTACATTAGTTAATTCAGGTTTTGAGTGACCCCAAACATTACACCACATTGACCCAACCGCATCAAAATAATTATTTCCATCAGAGTCAATCAGATACATTCCTTTTGATTTTACGATTTCGCTAAATGAATCCCATTCTTTCATCTGCGTATTAGGATGCCAAACAAAGCTTTTCTTTTTCAAACGATTTCTATAATTAATTTGAACTTAATAATTAAACTATGATACCATGAATTTGTTTCTTAAATACAGAAAACCATGAATGGTATTTTTAATGAGATTTTGGTAATACTATTAATTGATATTTTTTACTGATTGCTATTCTTTGGATTCCTGATTTTCATTTTGTTCTGTATTATTTGCTTTATCTCGGACTTTTTTCATAATGCAATATTTGCTCAGACTATTCCATAACCCCATGATCTTTTTATTACATGTCTAAACTTAAAGTTTTGTCATAAATATTTAGAACCGATTATCTTCTAGTTTTTTCATTTGGGTTTTGGACTAAAATTGAGTACTTTTCTAGATCTAATTTTAAATTGAAAAAGACGTTTATTCAAGAAAAAATCATTCACTCTGTTTACAACTAATATTTTACGCAGTAAAATATTGGCATATAATTATGTAATAAGTTAATTTGACACAAAATTAATAATATAATAATATTATCATAAAACATGGTAAACTGTGTAGTTATTGACGATGATGAAATGACTCTAAAGGTTTTTTCTGATCTATTAAACGACAATGAAATTAATGTTGTTGGAAGAGGTAGAAATGGAAAGGAGGCTGTAGATTTATACAAAAAATACAATCCAGATATAATTTTCATTGATTTTGTTATGCCAAAATATGATGGGCTATATGCAATATTAAATATTAAAAAATTTCACTCAGATGCAAAAATCATAATTGTTACAGGAGTAGACAAACTAAGTGAATCATATGTTAATGATATATTGCAAGTAAGTGGTGTCATTTACAAACCATTTGACTTAAAAACAGTAAAAGAGATCATAGATACTACTTTGTTAGAACTAAATACATTGGAGCAATGAAAATTTTTAATATTAAATTTTAGATTTTTATTAAGTAATTAGTTAAAAATTTGATATTACTGCAAACCATTTTGAGAAATGTTCGGTTTTGGATTTTCTGCAAGTGTTATTGTAAAAATTGTTGGAGGTGATGTCACAGTTATCATCCCACCATGTGCCTCGATGATTGACTTTACACTTGCCAGTCCAAGTCCAGTTCCTTGCTGTTTTGTAGTAAATAATGGTTCAAATATTTTTTCAATATTCTCTTTTGCTATGCCCTCTCCGGAATCTTCAAATTCTATGATCAGATTATTTTTTTCACTTTTTGCTCGTATGGTTATGCTTCCGCCATTTTGACCTATTGCATCAACAGAATTTGATAGTAGATTTCCAAATGCAGCTTCTAACTGGATTTTACTTGCCATCAACGAAAAATCATGTTTTGGTAATGTGACTTTGATATTTTTTGGAACATTTGCGTTTGTAATGGATTCATGTAACATTTGTAAAAGTGAAACTAGTTTTAGATCAAGAGGAATAGTCTTAACAAAACCTAGAACTTGATTTATTTGATGATTAATTCTAGTTATGGCATCATTAAGAATTGGAATGTATTCGTCTAATTTTGGATCCAGCTTTTTGTTAATTCTTGACTCTATGGAGTCAACTGTAAGCTTGATCAGACCAAGCGGATTTCTCAAGTCATGAGATATTCTCGAAGTCAGCTCACCAATGGTGGAAAGCTTTTCCTTTTTTATCAGATCATTTTGAGCTTGAATTATCAGTCTTGTTTGGTTTTTTGTCTTTTCAAATAATATTACTACTAGCAATACGATAATTCCGATTATAGCAATCAGTATTGGAAGTACAACGTCAAAAAAATAATAAAGCGATTTTGCAGACTTGGCGCCATTTACTAGAATTGATTCAGAGTAATCAGTAGTGTGTTTACCTCCCAGTTCCACCTGATCTCCTCGCACCCCATTATCTACAAAATAATCATCCCACTCTTTAGAAAAAGTTACAACCATGCCAGTCATAGGCTCGACTGACGCCATGCATTTTCCATCAGAGAGTATCTTTTTTGATGGAAATTGTGGAAAAGCAGAAGATACATCAGTGCCTGTGTATTTGCATGAAAAGTCATATACTTCAAGATCATCTATTTTGTTTGTTTTTTCAAAAACAAATGTTGTAGATGTAAAGATCATTGGATGAAAAAATTCATAGTTTTGTTTTTGTACGTTTGGTGGAAAAGCAAAATACTCGTTTGACTGTGCATGTTTTCGAGTATTTCTGTCAACAAAAAAAGTCTGCTCATTGTTAAAAACCACATTGTTTGTTGTCGGGTCTATTCCAACAATGGTTGCCTTTATTTCCAATATGTCATTGTTAACATCTACAACATACTGTCGCAGAGTTTCTCGAATCAAAAACATATCTGATAATTCTCCATCAATACTTTCAAGTATACGATCTTCTCCCTCATGTTCGGAGATTAATTCATAGGTTAAAGGAAGTTTTTTTATTTCATATACTGATAGTTCGTATATCCCAATAATTAATACAATAATCAAAAACCCTACAACAAGTTTTGACTTGTAATTGAAATTCATACAGTTTTTAGCAAGCCCTTCTTATAAAAAATGAATCTACCTTGTCTTACTGGTGACAAACTCTTGTTTATATAATAATACAAATGGCTACATTTATGATCAATTGTATTGTAATTGATGATGACTATAACATTACAAAGGTATTTTCAGATATTTTAGAAATTATGGGGTTGAACATTTTAGCGTGTGGGTATGACGGCAAAGAGGCAGCTGAACTATATGAAAAGCATTGTCCTGATCTTATCTTTACAGACATAATGATGCCAAGATATGATGGATTTTATGGTATTGAAAAAATTAAAAAATTTGATCCTGATGCCAAGATTGTTGTAATAACTGCAGATGTATCATACGAAACTTATCAGAAATTAGAAGACCTTAACGTCACGGCAATTATTTGCAAGCCATTTGATCAAAGTGAGATAAAAAAAGTGTTAATGGAAAAATACAAAATTAATACCAGATGACTTGATGTATCCTGAAATCAGAACAAACTATCCATATATTTCTCCATGCGATGTTCAAGGAATAATTGGATTGTATGATGGTGAACAGAAAAGCGAAATTATCTGTCAATGAATAGTGTACTTTTTTGGTAAAATTCATGTGTATCCAAACTCTCCCTCAGCAGTTTTTAACGCATACGCCAACCAACTCACATTCCCATATATGCTCCAATCACGCTTGATATTGATTATTTTCATTAAAAATTTCTAAAATAGGCCGGTTCATATAGTAACAAAATTGAACTATATTGGTCTTATTTTTGGTTCAACAAATTATCAATACCGACATCACTTGTGGTCGCTGCGGAAAAAAGGGGATGATGACAGACAATGTAACGGGAGAAAGATTTTGCGGAAAATGTGGATATGTAATTACCGAAGTACTGCAAGATTCTGGTCCTGAATGGAGATCTTTTTCAAAAGAAGGTGGAGCAGATCCTACTAGAACTGGTGCACCAACATCCCTTACCATTCATGATAGAGGACTTGCAACAATTATCAATCCAATAAACAGAGACTCTTCTGGAAAACCACTTACATCATCAATGAAGAGCACAATTGAGCGATTAAGAACATGGGATAGTCGAAGTAAAGTTCACGAATCTGCTGATAGAAATCTTAGACAAGCATTAAGTGAACTATCTAGATTAAAGGACAAACTTTCACTCTCTGATGCTGTAATTGAAAAAGCTGCTTACATTTACAGAAAAGCATTAGAGAAAGGACTTGTAAGAGGTCGTTCAATTTCAGCACTTATTGCTTCTGCACTTTATGCAGCATGCAGAGACACTGAAACCCCTAGAACTCTAAAAGATGTTTCTGATGCTGGAAATATCAAGAAAAAAGACATTGCAAGATGTTATCGATTATTACATCGAGAGTTAGATCTAAAAATGCCAGTAGTTGACCCAATCCAATGTGTTGCAAGAATTGCAAGTAAGCTTGGAATTTCAGAAAAGACAAAACGTTTTGCTGTCAAAGTTCTAAAAACAGCACAAGAACATGAGGAATCTGCAGGAAAAGACCCAATGGGTCTTGCCGCTGCAGCACTATACCTATCATGCGTAAATAACTGTGAAAATATGACTCAGCGCGATATTGCCGAAGCTGCAAGTGTAACTGAAGTTACAATTAGAAACCGATACAAGGGTTTAAGATTAGACCAAACTGATCTATAATATAGAGTAGAAAATATGACAGAAACAAAACCGTTAATTGCAATAGTTAATGTCGTAGCCTCTGCAACAATTGACCAAAAACTAGATCTTGTAGATATTACAAAAAAATTTCCTGATGTAGAATATCATCCAGAACAATTTCCTGGAGCAGTATTTCGACTCAAAAATCCAAAAACTGCGACACTTCTTTTTAGTTCTGGTAAGATGGTTTGTACTGGTGCAAAGTCGCAAGAATTAGCTGAAGATGCAGTGTCTAAAGTTGTTGAAATATTGAGAAAAGGTAAAATAAAAATTAAAAACGATGCTACAGTTACAATACAAAACATTGTTTCATCAATTAATCTTGGAGGTAGGGTAAACTTGGAACAAGCTGCCCGAACTTTGCCTAGAAGCATGTATGAGCCAGAACAATTTCCTGGATTAATTCACAGAATGCTTGATCCAAAAACCGTGATTCTGATTTTTGCTTCAGGAAAATTAGTCTGTGTTGGTGCTAAACTTGAAAAAGACATACACCGTTCTGTCAATCAAATTCACAGCATGCTTGAAGAGAAAAATTTAATGGTTTATTCATAATTGACTAAACTATTGCCATATTCTCTTTTTATCGCAGGAACTGATACTGATGTTGGTAAAACATATGTTACTGCAGGTCTTGCTGTCACACTTCGTAAGATGGGAATTGATGTTGGCGTAATGAAACCATTTGCAGCAGGAATTCCTCAAAGAAAGGGATTCAAATCTGAAGATGTGGAAATTTTAGCTACTGCAGCTCAAGTAACTGATCCTGAATTACTTTTGAATCCACAATTTTTTCCAATAATGGCATCGCCTTATACTGCATTAAAAAATTTAAAAATCAAACCAAACATTTCTTTGATCTTAAAACAATTTAAAAAATTATCAAAATTACATTCAATGTTACTTGTTGAAGGGATGGGTGGAATAATGACTCCTATACTTCAGAATTATTTTGTCACCAATTTGATAAAAGATATGAAATTACCCACACTTATTGTCACTAGAACAAGGGTAGGGGCCATCAATCATGCAATAATGACTTGCAAGATGTGTGAAAAATATAAAATTCCAATCAAGGGAATAATAATAAACAATTTTGATGTTGACGGGTATCGCGTTAAGGAATTAAAACGAGATTTGGAAAATTTAACTCAGATACCCGTGCTTGGCTCTGTCCCATTTATTGATGATATGAGTGACCATTCTCTTTATAGAATATTTAAAAAAAATATTGATATGAAATCATTACTGAATTAAGTTTTAGATACGTAGTATTTTGAATTTATTTTGACCTTGAACATTTACGAACTGTCCAATGTCTACAATTATTTTTGAAAATAATTGGTTTTTCTTTTCAATGACGTATGTGTTATTTTGAAAATCTAGTTTCTTTGAGAGTACTAGCCAAATATTTTTGCTGGTTGGTTGTATTTTTGTTAGGCTGTCAAGTTTTTGCTTTATTGTATTGACATCCATGGTTTTTGGTATGTATATTATTAGAGATTTATTTGGATCATTTTCTAGCGTTTTTAAATTTGGTATTACAATGTCTATTTCGATACCATTGAATTCTATCTTTCTTTGACTAGGAATCAACGCATTTGTCAATAGATAATGGAGTAGCCCTCTGGCTAATGTTGCCAGACTTTCTTCTTTTTCACCCATTGAAATTACTTTGTCAAAACAATTTTCTAAAACATCATTGATTAATTCCGGAAATTTTGATTGCGATGTTAACTCTTGAATTTTTTTAGATTCTAAATAATCAAACAGATATTCTTTGATTGGATTTGATTCTTCTGACATTTGTTTATTCGTTGAATATGTATCGTCTTTCACCCCTAGATTCTGTAGTGGTGTTGACATCTACTAGGATGAACTCTCTTTTTGTATGAAGCATTGGCTCTTCTGGAGAGAGTTTGTTTTCATGTAATGTTTCATACTCATCTAGTGTAAGCCTTCGTCTTGGCGCAAGTTCTGCTTCCAAGTTCATGTTTTTGACAATTTCTTCGTATTGTGGTTGGATTATGCCGCTAAACACCATGGCACTACTTCCACTACCATATGATCCAAATCCAAAACGTTTTCCATTCAAATCAATTCCTTTTTGATATTCAAATTCAAGACAACTTCTAAATCCTAAATATAATGATGCAGTATAGAGATTTCCAATCATCTTTGATGCCACAAGTGAGCTTGCTAATTTTGCTTCATAGACTTCTTGAAACTCTCGTGTTTTTGTAAATGCTTTTGTAAACTCGTGGTCTTTTGCCATAAACTCTTCATCTCCCAATACCGATTCGATTGTTCCACGTGGATCTTTTGGAATTGGTTCTGGTATTCCTATCTCTTGAATTATTTTTTTCCATCTTGGAAGTTGGCGCCACTCATGTCTTACCAAATATGCAAGAGCTTTTTTGCCCATGTTGCTGTATGGTAAGTGCATGTTAAGATAATCCATATGATCTAAAATTGTCTCTCCAGGTTCTAACTTCATTAGTCCTGATGATATTGCTTTTTTCTTGTAAGTTTCAAGTGCCTTTCTTACCTGAATCATGTATAGAAGATTAGAATACTGACCATGTACAATTGGAGTTTCTTTTCCAAACGGTCTGTAAAAATCATATTCGTCTTTAATCGATGTAGCTGTTACTTTAGGATCAAATGATAACAGTCTTGGTTCGTCATTGAGTAGCATTACAACTGCTCCAGCTCCTTGAGTCATTTCGCCACTTGAACCCATATCGTATTTTGCAATGTCTGAAACAACTACCAGTGCATGCTTTCCTTCTGCTTCTCCTGCTCTAATCCAATTTGTATTATCATAAAGTGCATATGACCCGCTTACACAAGCAAATTTTGTTTCTACTCCACCACAATGCTCAAACGCTCCTTGACCATAAACTTGCTCTAGCATGCCAATGACGTAAGAGTTCATTGCTTTTGATTCGTCAAATGAAGATTCAGTCGATACATACAATCTTCCAATATCTTCTGGTGAAAGCTTGTTTTTTTGCATAATTTGTAAACAAGCATTTGCCGCAAGACATGCTGGATCTTGGTTTGTGTCAACTATTGCCATTTGAGAAACCCCTAACCCTTTCTGAAGTTTTTCAGGGTCCAAACCCCTGGCTTTTGCAAAATCTGCTGCATCAATGTATAATCGCGGTATGTAAATTGCAATGTCGTCTATTCCAGCTGCCATCTAGCTTGCCTCCTTCTGTACTCATATAAGGATATTGAGCTAATTCTATCTTACTAATTAGGGAATTTTTACAAATTTTTATATACTTTTTACAAAATGATCGAGGATTTTTCTATTTTTCCAACTCTGAATTGAAAATTCTCTCAAAAACATCATATGGTTGAGCTCCTCCAATCTTTGTTACCTTGTTATCTGGTCCAATAACGAAAAATGCTGGAGTTCCAGTTAATCCAAGGTCTTTGGCATCCTGATTGCTATTTGCAATAATTTCGGTATGTTTTGACTCTATCATGCATTTTGAGAACATATCGATGTCTAACTCTACATCTCTTGCAAATTCAAGCAGGTTTTCAGATGACGCCCATCCGTTATTCTCTCCATTCCAGTTGTTGTATAACGTATCATGATATTCCCAAAACATTTCTTGGTCATCAGCACAATGAGCTGCATGAGCTGCGGAGATTGAATCTGGACCAATTATTGTATAATCTTTGAAAATCACTTTGACTTTACCTGTTTCAACATAGTTTTTGAAAAGTTCGGGCTCAGTTTTATGGAAAAACTGATTGCAGTAAAAACACTGATAATCGCCAAATTCTATTAATGTTACTGGTGCGTTAGGATTACCTATAATTGGTGAACCGTTCTCAAAAAATGTTGCACTTGTAATCTGCGCAGGACCAGTTTCTTGAATCACAGGTGTAGGTGCAACTACTAATTCGGACTCATTACTTGATACATTAAATGCAAAAAATACTACAATTAATGTAATTGATGCAATTCCTGCCCCTATGGCAAGCGATGGAACATGAATCATCAAAAAATCGTCACTTTTTACGACATTTAGTCTTTTGTACACTTGATTTAAAATCGCCTAATGGTGAATGTTTTTGAACAATTTTTTCAATATGCTAAATTAATTATTAATATCATAGATGCTTATTCAAATGATTAATCAGGGTAGTTTATGAATTCTAAAAACGATGTTTTGATTATTGAAGATAGTCCCGCAATAGGGATGCTATTGAAAAATTATCTTGAAAAATTAGGATATACTCAAATCCATATCTGTTCAAATGGTGCCACAGGTATCACGACATTCAAAGATCTGATATCCAATAACAAAGATTCAATTGTTTTGCTTGATTACATGCTTCCAGATACGGATGCACGTTCAGTTTTAACTCAAATGTTTGAAGTAAAACCAAACATACGAGTTCTATTAGTAACAGCAACTGAAGAAGATGATGAAGGTGTTAAAGACATGATTCGATTAGGTGCATACCAATATTTACAAAAACCAATTCGTTTTGAACACATAAAATCTGCTTTTGAAACTATTGAAGAAGAAGATAATTTTTTCAAAAAAGAATCGTCTCAGGTAGATATGATGTCAAAACAAATTGAAGAACTTGAAAGTAAGATTCGTTATCGTGTTGACATGACGCTCCAATCAACTTCAAACTTTAGTCTTAGTTTTTTACAAAATTTATTTAATGATTCTAGTGAATATCTATCTACATATCTAAAAGAATTAGAACAACAAGGAAAAATAACACGTCTATCAGACAAAAAAGAAATCGCATGTAGTCAGTGTGATTCTACATCTATTACTCAGATTTTCTACTGTCCTTCATGTAAGAGCTCAAAATTCAGATCAGGTAAACTCATTGAACATTATGAGTGTGGAAATATTTCAGAAGACAATACATATGTAAATGATCTATGTCCTAGTTGTAAAAAATTGATCAAGGCATTAGGTGTTGATTACCGTGTTATGAAAAATCATTACATATGCAATGATTGTTCAAATTTCTTTCCACAACTGTCTACGGATTATGTTTGTTTAAAATGCCAGCATAAATTCGGTCTTGATGAATGCAAATGGAAAACTAGTCCATTTTATAAAACAAATTCCATCTAATTTGAAAATTAACGTGTTAATCGTTACTGGTGAGGCACTATTATTGTTCTTACAGTAAGGTTGTTGATTGCATTTTCTAATTCTATGTCAGTGATTTTTCCTTGTTCATGCCATACGTAAACATGTTTAATCCATGCGGGATATTTTTTAAACAATGATTCTTGAGGAATGTCTGTTAATGATACAATTTTTATGTTATTTTTCTTAAGATTATCAATTAACTTTTCGAGTAGCTTTATTTTGTCTTCATTTGTTTGATTCTTAAACTCGCCATCACGCATTGCAAAATCTGATGGCTGTGTACTGATCAATGCATAACCATACGTTTTTTGCTGATTTTTTATTTTAGTTAGCATTTTTTCAACTACAGTTCCTTGAAGAAATGGATCATCATCTAAAAGATTTGGCAAGTATGATGTCTCAGGGATGTGACGTGGGTAAGACTTGACATTTAACGTATCAGTGGTAGTCATTGCACTAACATACGCTATGTTGTTTTGTCTTGATGCGTCTATGGTATAATTATTGAATTTGCCAAATGGCGCTGAAAATATTTCTGACTTTATTCCTAATTTTTTAGATATCTGACTGTTTGTTTGCTCAATACTAGATGCTTGCTCTTCTGTTTCATACAGTGAATGATCTAATAACTCCCAACCTCTAATTGCTACATCTATTTTCTTGTCTTGAATTTGTTGCTTTAAAAAATCAACAGTTTTGGGATCACTTCCAAAAAATTTACCGATGATACTTGTTGTTACTGGAACATTATTTTCTGAGAATGTGTTTATGAGATTATTTTGAACATCATTTAGCCAGAAATCTTGTACGTTGTCAATTTTAAACGCAACGCAGTTACAATTTACATTCTCATTTGTACGTGTCTGATTTTTTACAATTTTCTCAAAAACTACAGAATCATACTCGTCTATTTTTCCTACAGGCAGTAAGGAATATCCTTTAGATTTTAGTGTCAAAATCACATCTTTTAACTCCTCAAATTTGGTCTGGTTTACTTCATTTGTGTATGCCCCGCCGTCATAATTTGAAAATTCGTAGGGATGAATCATTACTACTGCATAACCATAATCAAAGAGACTGTCATCTATGAATTCTAATATTTTTTCCTTTGAATTGTGGTTCCAATATGAAGTAATTGGGTCTAATTTTGCAGTAGATACTGCTGTGTTAAAGTGATAAAAATCAGATTTGACAAATTTTGATGGAACATCTGTTTGAACTGATGCACTAAGGTGATCATAATCGTATTTTTTCAAATATGTTATGGTCTTATCATCAAAAATGTTTTCTGGAGGAATAAACGTGTGTGGTTTTACTTGAAATAGTTCCTGAATTTTGGCGTCTGTATTTTTAATTAGTTCTTCTTGTGCCTCCGAAGATAAACTAGTAATTACCCTATTGTTCCAACTGTGACTTGCAATCTCAAATCGTGGATTTGCTTGCACTTGTTCTTTGATTTCACTAACTATTCTAGGATCTTTACCTGTTACTCCACCAATTACTCCAACTGTAATCCCCGCTTCTTCTTCTTCAAACAGTTTCATCATTTGAATTTGGGAATTGCTCAAAAAATAATCCTGTACGTCATCGAATCTAAACGCAACACAGTTGCAATACAACCCATCAAAATTCAGTTGTGGATCGTTTGTGAATATCTTTATTGGTTCATGACTTCCAGACAGGGTTACTTTTTTTGATGCAATTATCTCACCAGTGTTTTTTGAAACAACATGAAACGCATATGTCCCTACAGGAATGTTAGACAATACCGCATCTCCTTTGTATGATACTGGGGAATCCAATACTTTGGATTTCTTTTTATCATTTACTTGAATTGTAAGTGGTCCATCCGATTCGGATACCTTTGTCTTTTCATCTTTGTAAACTTCTACTGTTATTGCTGAATTGATTATCTTTGGCCACTTTGTTACTATTTTGTTGTCTTTAGAAAGTGATGACTGTATTTGTAATGGAGAATATGTGTATTTTAATTGAGGATCTATTACAACTTCTACGCTGTAATAATCATTGTTGATGGTTTGTGGAAGCCAAAAACGGACCGTATCTCCATTAAAGTCTGTTTGATCAAATCCTACTATTTTTCCACTCATTGTTTTAAAAAATATACTGGCGTTAGGTATTGGTGTCTGTCCATCTTGGTAAAAAACCCCTAATTTTATCCCGCCTGGTAATTTTACATTCATTTCAAAATTATTAGTTGCCTTTTTTAGATCATAATAGTCTACACTCTGGAAATGATCATTATAATACAGTTCAATTTTGTATTTGTGGTTTAATGGTAGATTTGTTATTTGCACTGGATTGCTTTGTACTTGAATTTCTGTTATTGGATTTTTATCAAAATCTTTGTATATTTTTAATGATGTTGATTCGATGCTTGCCTTGTTTCCATTATCGTATTTCAATAAAAGATCAATGTTTCCAGTACTTTCTGCAGACGATTGTTCAATAAATATTGAAAATGATAGCAAAAATATTGTTAATGATAATAAAATTTTCATATTGATTTGCATGGATACTGATTATTTGTTTAATGTTTTGTATTAATATAGTTGTAAATTAATTTCACCACACATTAGATATATTTTCAATAACTTTAGTCTCACATTGTTATTTGGTTTGCAAAAAGATATTGTGTCTTTTACACGCCTATTCTTTTAGCACTTGTCCATGTTGCCTTTTTCTTTCTTAGTTGCTCTAAGATTGCTTTTAGTAGCAAAAAGTCTATTATCTGTTTAAATCCAAAAACCAAAAAGCCTGCATGCCATAATAATTTAGGATCTTCTCCATCTATCCTAATAGCTAACGCAGACATTAGATAGTGAACTACGACAAAAATCAAAGACACCTGCAAAACATACAATCCGTCCCCCATAATTATTCCCAAAATGGCATTTGCAGTAGCCGTAAATCCAATGATTGGTGTAATTACCATTCCCAAAAACAGATACGGTAACGACAATCTTTGCAGATACCCAAACCGTGGATTAAACAATGCATCTGAATGTCTTTTTAACACCTGAATATTTCCACGATACCATCTTTTTCTTTGGGCTACAAAATCATGCAGTGTATTTGGCGCCTCCGTATATGCAGTAGCTTTTGAGCTTCCCTGAGTAATCAAACCTGCCTTTAGTAATTTAATTGTCTGATCAAAATCTTCGACTATGGTTTCTTTGCCATAAATTCCAGCTTCTGCAAGATATGATTTTTTGAAAGCACCCAGTGCTCCTGGAACAATCGTTATAGAACCAAACACATCGAAAGCTCGTCGAACTATTTGTATTCCTGTGATGTATTCTAAGGCCTGACATTTTGTAATCCAATTAACCCTGTTTCTTACTTTGATATTACCTGCAACAGCTGCAACATGTTCATTTATTTCAAATCCTTTTACAATTTCTTTTAAAGAATGTCTTCCAATAATTGTGTCTGCATCAACTATTACAATAATCTCTCCAGTTGCATATACTAGACCATAATTTAACGCAGATGCCTTTCCACCATTTTCTTTATGTAACACTTTGATCTTTTCTTTGTATTGCATTGCAATGGATAATGTCTTGTCTTTGCTTCCATCATCTACAAATATTATTTCTTTTTTTGGATAGATTGTTTCTAGCAGTCCTTCTATTGTATGTCCAATCACTTTTTCTTCATTATACGCAGGAATTATTATGGAAATAGTTGGGAATTCCTTTATGTCTGTCTGACTATCCTCTCTATGTTTACTTAAAACTGCCATTGGTACAAACAGCATTGTTGACCAAAATGAAATTGTCATTGCCCAAAGTAAAATTATTCTGACGGGGGATTCTAGTAGTGTATATCCTTCGTAAGCAATCAATGTTGCAATAAGAAACGGAGAACCAAGTAAGAATATTAAAAATATGGACGGTGCACGCATTCCTGTAATATTTTTTGAGTACAGCTTTTTACTTGCCCCAAGAACATGATACATTGTAATAAAACCGCCCAATCCCATCGCAATCATGCTTAATGGTCCTAGAAGAAAATAGACTGTTACAATTAAGAAAATAAAGATTGCAGCAGTTAGTAAAATTTGGACAGGATCTTTTTTTATCCTAGATGATACTTTAGATACACTATCTGCATTTTCATATGTATTTTTCTTACGTATTTTTTCCTCTTTGACTTTAGAGAGTGTATTAAAACAATCTGAGTGAAACCAGTCTTTATCTTGTCTTGTAGATTTCTCATTTAATTGGATATCCCTATTACATAGTGAGCATTTGGTTAGATTTGGATTTAGGAATACCGATAATTCTTTTTTTAACATATCTGTTTGTTTATCTTTTTTTATCTCAGTACTATCTACTTCTAAAATTTTTTTCAGATATTTTTTATCAGATTCAAAAAGAGTTTCATTTTCCTTAATTCTTTTTAGAAGATATTGGTTTCTTCCAAAATCCCCTATGTTGTTTGTAATCGCATAGATGAGTTTTGAGATAATGTAATTTTTGTCCAATTCTGTTAATTTGTTTGGACTATTTTTGCTCTTAAATGTAAACTTGTCATGTTTATTCTCTAAACTGTCTATTTTTTTAGTTAATCTCTTATTCTTTGGCAGCCTGCATCCAAACTACATTTAAGAAGTTTTTTCAGCAATAAAAAAATATTTTCACAAATAACAAAAATATCGTCATACCATACACATGTCTTGAATGCTTTACATGTTGATCTTGATAATTTTTAATAACAAAGTCTGTTATCTAAGTTCATTCTGATGCAAGTTAT
This sequence comes from Nitrosarchaeum sp., assembly GCA_018334095.1. Taxonomy (GTDB): domain Archaea; phylum Thermoproteota; class Nitrososphaeria; order Nitrososphaerales; family Nitrosopumilaceae; genus Nitrosarchaeum. The sequence continues at coordinate 24,653 of JAGXTE010000016.1, read as the reverse complement.
TGTTAGATTCTTGATGGCTGTTTTAATTATAATCTCAATTATTCCAGTATCTTTTTCACAATCGACTTTAATTCAAGATAATTTTTTGCAAATTCAAACAGAAGAATGTACTGATGGTTGGTATGTGACAGGTTATTTTCTTCCCTTAGAAATTGAATATTCCTCAAATGTTACTCCTATCAATATTGATGGAAAATGGTATGGGTTTCCAATTGATTTTTTAAATGAAGTAAAGATTCAAGGATGGGGTAAAACAGTTTTTGGAGATTTTTTAGGTTGGGATGAACAAAAATTTTACTTCAATTCTGTTCCTTTAGATGCATATGATAATGAGCTGATTATTGGCACTGTTGCAGTGGATCCTAAAATTATAAAAAAGAATTCAAAAATTACAATACCTAATTCCCCTTCTCCTTGGAATAAAATTACATTTAATTCAAATGATGTTGGTCCTGCAATTATTGGCAAGCATATTGATGTGTATACTGGTGTTGGACTAGATGCTAGAAAAGAAGCATTTAGAATCACAGGTGATGATTATTCTGTATGTATTGTAGATGAGATGTTACATTTACCACAAAAAAATATCCTTAATGATTTTAATTTTGAAATGACTAAAAATCAAGATTGGATAAAAAATATTTTTTTATGGTATGAAAAAAATCAAATTTCTGAAACAGAGGCATTAAATGCTTTAAAATTCTTAATTGAACACCAAATTCTAAAAGTAAAGTAAATTCTTTATGGTTTTATGATGTATTATACGGTCAAATCTAAATAAATGGGTCATTCTTAGAAAAAATATGAAGAAAGTTTTTGTTAATGGTTATGGTTCTATTGGAAGCAGAATTACATCTTTTCTAAAAGATGATCCTGAAATCTCAGTAATTGGTGTTGGAAAGTATTCTCCAGACGATGATGTTAATGTAGCAATTTCTCGTGGGTTAAACGTCTATGTGCCAGAAAGAAAATTAAATGATTTTAAAAATTATGAGATTTCTGGAACCATAGAGTCTGCACTTGATGACTGTGACCTAGTAATTGATGCGTCTCCCGGGGGCCATGGCTACAAGAATAAGAAGAATCTCTATGATCCAAAAAATCTATCTGTGATTTATCAAGGCGGGGAGACCACTATGGGTGATGAGGCAGTTTCTGATTTGTTGTTTAACTCTAGGGCAAATTATGACTCAGCAATTGGAAAAAAACATGTCATGCAGGGTAGCTGCAATGTTACTGGTATGGGACGCATTTTAGAACCGTTAAGAAACAAATTTTCAAACAGACTAGTTAGATTTGACGTTACATTAGTTAGGAGATGGGCAGACATTGAACAAACAGACAAACAAGTAACTGATACTATTGAAATGACTGAAAAACCTCATCACGGCGATGATGTAAAGATGTATTTTGGAAAAGATGCACCGTTATTTGTTCGTGCAATTAAAGTTCCTACTAGACAAATGCATCTTCACATTATGGATATTCGTTTTAGTGATAAAGCGCCAACTCCCTCAAAAATTCACGAGATTTTTACAAACGAATTTGGCGTAGCAATTTTATGGACAGCAAAGGGAACAAAAGACATTAGAGATTATGCCCAAAATATGGGATTTAATTTCACTGACACAAACATGATTCACATTCATGCAAACATGACAGTATCGATTGGCGATACTGTTCAGATGATGTATTCTGATGATCAAACAGGAATTGTTATTCCTGAAAATCACATGTTGATGCAGGCAATGCTATTTGGAAAATCATACAAAGATGCATTTTCTCACACGGAATCAATATTTAACATGAAAGAAAGAAAACAAAAACTAGAATCCCATTTTGCAAGAAAAAATTAATTCTATTTCTTTATTCTTTCTATTCTGATTTTTACAGGTTTGTTTTTAATTACTTTTTCAACGACTATTCTAACATCTTCAAATTCAAGTTTATCTCCTTCTCTAGGAATATCTTGTAATCTTTCATGTAAAAGCCCGTTAAGTGTAGAATAATCATCTCCTTCAGGTAGCTCTGATTTGAAAATTTGATTTAGTCTGTAAATTTCAATGTCTCCATTTGTAATTATGGTATTTTTATCGATTGATTCAAATTCTTTTGGCGGGATATTATCTGTTTCATCTTCAATATCTCCCACTATCTCCTCTATTAGATCTTCAAATGTGACAAGTCCTTCTACTCCACCATGTTCATCAATTACAATTGCCATGTGTGTTTTTCGACCTTTCATCTCTTTTAGTAAAGCACTTACCATTTTTTCTTGAGAAGCAAATACTGGCTTTCTTGCAATTTGTTCAAGTGTGACCATCCTTTCTTCTTTTTCAATGTGTGTTAGTATGTCTCTTACATGGACAAATCCTACAATGTCATCTTGAGATTCTCCAAAAACAGGTATTCTTGAATGCGGATTTTCGTTAATTAAAGGAAGAGCATCAACAAGTAGCATTTTTGCAGGAAGCGTGAACATTTTTGTTCGAGGTGTCATTACTGATCTAATTACAGTATCGGCAAACTCTAATGCACTGTGAACCAAATCACTTTCATCTTTTTCTAATGCTTTATCTGCAAATCCTTGTTCAACTACCCCTCTGATTTCCTCTTCTGTGACTAATGGACCGTGATGACTACTTCCAGTTAATTTTACTATTGATACAGTAATTATTTCCAACATTTTAACAACTGGCCAAAACATATATCCAAAAATCAGCAAAACAGGTGCGAACCTGAGAGCCACTTTTGTCGCATTTGCATTACAATATGTTTTTGGAGTAATCTCACCAAATACCAAAATAAGAAAGGTCATAATTCCAACAGCTATTGCTAGACCGTTATCTCCAAATACTCTTAACGCAATACTAGTTGCAAAAGCCGAAGATCCTACATTTACTATATTATTTCCTAGATTTACACTTGCCATCATCCATCCTGGATTAGATTTTATTTTGTGAAGTGCATTGGCTCCCTTTACTTTTTGTTTTAGTAGTTGATTAACCGTTGACTTTCTAGTCCCTACTAACGCAACTTCCAAACCGCTGAAAAATCCAGATAATCCAATTAATGCAGCTAACGCTGTAAGTTCAACCCAAAGTTCTACCATTTCATCCCTCGTAAAATCTTGTTAGAACAACAATTGTTCTTCATTTTATTTTTTATGCACCATCTCTTGGTTGATAATATTTTGTAAACCCCTCTTTTAAGGATTAACATCTAAAAAATACAAATAATAAAAAATTATTTAATTGAGGCTAATTCTTAGGCGGAATCGCAAATTTGTTTTTTGGATTATTGTGATATTCCACTGGAAGCATTGCGTCTTTTTGTCTACCTGTAAGAATACCTACTACCACATCATCTTTTTTGATAATTTCTTCATTTATCAATTTTTTAATTCCAACAACTGATGCCCCTGAAGCCATTTCACAATCAAACCCATTCAAACCTACTACTGCCATACCATCTAGCATCTCAGAATCCGAGACTGTTGTTACAACACCATTTGTAAACTCTAACGCACGTAATCCTTTTAGAATATTAGCAGGTCTTCCAATCTGAATTGCAGTAGCTTTAGTTTTTGGTCTAATGCCCTCTTTGTCTAAATGATCATAATATCTCGAAATCAATTCTGTATTTGTATTTCCTTTATTCCAACGTAGTTCTTCACCTTCAAATTTTCCATTATACAAATCAGATAATGTGCTTGCACCTTCAGAATTAATCACTGCAATTCTTGGTATTTTTTTAATCCATCCCCATTCGTATAACTCCATTAGTGCTTTTCCGCAACTAGATGTATTTCCAAGTGCGCCACCCGGATACACAATCCAGTCAGGAGCTTCCCATCTCAAATATTCTAAAGCTCTAAACGGAATTGTTTTTTGTCCTTCTATCCTAAATGGATTCACGGAATTTACGGTGTAACCGTTATGATTTTTTGCGTCATCAAGTGATTGTTTTAATGCATCATCAAAATTTCCATCTACCTGAATTATCTGAGCCCCAAATTGATATGCCTGACTTAGTTTACCTGGAGCGATTTGACCTGATGGGATGTATACATCACAATTGATTCCCTCGTTTGCAGCAAACATGCCAGCAGATGCCGATGTATTTCCAGTTGATGCGCAAACAATTTTTTTTGCTCCAACCATTTTTGCATGTGTTACTGCAGTTGCCATTCCATTATCTTTGAATGATCCACTTGGATTGTATCCTTCTGGTTGCAACCATAATCTGTTATTTGAAATCCCTATGAACTCAGCCGCTTTTGACATTTGATAAGGTTTTGATTGTCTCCCCTCTGATCCGTCTAGTGAAACCAAGTACTTTGAACACTCGGCAACATTTTCGGTATCTATTTGGCAAAAATTAAGCAGTTCTCTGAATCGCCAAACTCCGCTTTCATTAAATATATTTTCTTGAGAATCTCGTCTCTGGTAAAATGTTTTTTTTAGTTTATCTGAAGGTTTGTTTTTATATTTTACATCTAATAGATGACCTTTTTCACATTCTACGTTAGTGCTCATTATAGGATATTCTAATCCACAATTAGGGTCGATACACTTGAGATATGCGTCACCTTGCATTGTCAGTTAGCGGAATCAGTGATAATTTAAAGTTAAGAATAAATTTCATAATGTGAATTAATTTGATTTCTAAACTTTTAGATTAGATCAATGCAACCAAAAATTAATCATGGTAACTTATAATGACTATTTGAAAGGGATACTAGAAAAGGTCCAAATTGCATACAGCACACTGGGAAAACTTGAGGATAAGCCAGGTGATCTTGATACTATTAAAAAAGAAATATCAAAGATAAAGGGGTTCTTTCAGGTCTTCATTACTAAAACGGATAACGAAAATAATCCATTATCTGATTTTTCAGAACTAAAATCAAAGTTTGAGCATTATCTTGATACGTATTCTTTTGAAAAGGAGATAGAAACCATGGCTCCATTGTATGCTAATGATTCTAATCGATTAAAAAATATGCGACTAAAAATTATGGAATCATTATCGGATAAAAAATTAATGAATGATATAGAGTACATACTTGATAAGCTCTAAAAACATGGAAAAAAAAGACAAAAAATGTGTTTTATGCGGATGTAAGGATCATCGCTTAATTGGATGCTCACGCCATATTGCAAAAAAATGCAGTTGTCATGTTAAAAGTTGATTTAAAAAATAATTTATTGCTATTTTCTTTTGGGCCCTGATCTTTCATGGAAATTTAAGCAGCATTTACATTCTTTTTTCCTGCATTCCTCTTCTGTTCTGTGATCACATATACCACATTCACAACCACTTGCCATACATTTCAATAACATATTTACAATATAACTAATACTGCAAATTTTTCTGATTTTCAGGTCAAATGGTCCTATTTTTTTGACTTTTGTTTTTTTGTTGAAGGTTTGTCCGGTTTGCCTTCCAATTCTTTTTCCATCTCTGCGGCTTTGTTGTCAACTACTTTTATGATCTCTTGAATTAACCCATCAAGATCACTGTCTGAAGGTTCAGGTTCAACAGCCGTTGCAATATCGTTAATGGTGCTAGAAATTTCAGCGCTAACTTCCTCAAAACTCTCTGGATCCTCATATGCTGCATTATACAGGCTCTTGAGATTATTTACATGATTTACTACTTGATCTGTTAATGTGAGTCTGAACTCTGTTCCATTAACTTCGATAATCTTAGTAATCATATTTCAGATTTCAATTTCTGTTCCTTAAAGGTTTTTAGTTGAAATATGTTGATGTTTGGTGCGTCAATTCATCAAACTAGAATACAATATAGTCCAAAGCTGCTGCATCGCTAATCAAAGTGGTGTGTCTTGAACCTAAGACATAACCGTTCTTGATATCGTTTGCTGGAACCCATCTGTTTGTTGAAGTATAGTGTCTTTTCTCAGCTAATTCGCGTTCTATTGCTTCTATGTCAAACTCCCCTTCCTCTACTTCTTGAGAAGAAAGGTGTTTTATTGTGACTAGTATTTTACTGACTTTTACTCGATCCCCAAACTTCCACTTTGATGGAGGGTTTTCATCAGAAACTTCTAAAACCTTAATCTTCATCTGTTTGTTTCCAAATGCATCATAACTAATCAAAGTTCTTTCATCCGTAAATTCTTCAAAACTTACTCGTGATTTTGTTGCCTTTGCTTCTGATACGGTCTCCAATAATGATTTTGATTGCATTTCACTTTCATTATTATCTGACTGTGATTTTTCAACACTATCTTCTGTCATGATATGAATTACCATCAATCATTAAAAAACGCTATGTTGCTAAATTTACCAGTTAGGCACTAGTTCTATGTTTATTCTTAAACGGCATCTTTTGTTCTTCAAGATTGAGGTTTATTCTTTTACCATCAATTTTTGCAAATATTTCTCCATCGTATGTACAAACGCAATCTGTTATTTTTTTTGACTCGTCCCAAATCTTGTAAAACTCTCTTAATTCCCTGTTTTCATACAGTCCCTGTCCAATCCTTTTTTTTGAAAGAAATTTGAATGCCAATATGACTTTTCTTTCTTTGTATATGTCAAATGTCGTAATCCATTTTTGACATCTTTCAATCTGATCTGCAGGTACAGGAAGTGATGTACTTGTTCCAGACTTTGCCTCTATGCTAAAAATCATACTGGATTGAGTATTTACTGCCAAAACATCTGGCAATGCGATGCTTGGTGACCCTAGTCGAAATGCTTTCCAATGCTCTACAGAGTTGAATCTTTTTACCAGTGTATCTTCCCATTGATACCCGCGCTGTCTGCGTGTGCGTGCGATTTTTTTATTGTCTTTAACCGGTTTTTGTTTTATTATTGAAATTGAAGTCAATTTACTACTCATATTTCTTCATATGTAATTTGGATATAGTAAAGCAGGTAATTACAGAATAACCATTACAAAGCGTCATGTGACTATTTTCAATTATAAATTATTGAACACATATACTAAAGAAGAATGTAACAACTGATGAATATTTTCAAACACGATTTTTAGGTATTGGTTTTTGATTCTTTATCTCGTAATTGATTATAATCTAACATTATTTTTGGTAGTTTATCGTCAGGATTTGGGGTTATGCTGTGTTTTTGGCAATACATAAAATAATTTGGCCAGTTATTTTTTGCTATTCTTTTGAAATCCTCGCCAATCATATGATCATACCAATCAATTATTGTCAAACCATATGCAAAGAACCGGCTAAGATATTGAGCAATGCCTACAGGAATTTTTTTCTGTAATGCTAAAAATGCAATCTCATCAACAGTGTTTAGATAATCATTTGCATATCTGTGGCAATCTTCTGTAGTTTTTAGAATTGAGTTTTTATCCAGTCTATTTGTGAGATCCTCGTGAAACCCTCTAAGTAACTGAGAATATGATACTTTGGTATTTTCTCGGAGGTTTCTCCAAGTTAGAATCAGTGTAATTACAAATATTGTTGCAGTAATTGAGCTAATTATTACTGCCAATGTAGGAGTATCAATTTTTTGGATTGATTGTAAAAATACTCCATAAAGATTAAGGAACATACTGTTAATCATTTTCACATATATTATAAGATGACTAGATAAATTATTTGAAAATCAATAAACATTACAAGTGTTGAGTTGCTGTTTTTTATTTTTTGTTGCATCGCAATGAGTTTAAGAATCCCATTTTAGAGATATTTGTCATGCTAGATAAACTGGCCAAAAATTTAGGCACATTAAAACAAGAATTTGTAAAAACATATGATGGTCACAGTCACATTCAAGAAATAATTCCTAGCTGTTCATCAGAGTTTTTTCCAATTGATGAATCTCATTTGAAATTACTGCACAAATTTATTGAAAAAAATCCAATCTATCATAATTCTTATGAAAAAAAAATTGCAGATACATTATGTACAGTTTATGAAGGAGACATTAACGAGTATTGGCTTAATAGCATCAAACATGGGTCTAGCTGTCAGCCATTTTATCCGACATGGGTTATTTCGGCATACATTGCGACGTCAATTGCAAAAAATCTCCAATACAAAGAACTAATCGATATCGGTTCAGGAGATGGCAGAATTGCATATTGTGCAAAAATTTTAGATTTGCAAGCAACTAGTATTGAAATCGATGACGTGCTGGTGGAATTACAAAATGACATTTTATCTTCAACAAACATTAATTTCAATCCAGTATGTGCCGATGCGATAGAATTTGATTATTCTACATTAAATTTATCATTTCCAGTATTTTTTATTGGAGGACTGCCTCAGATGGGAGGTGATGTTTTAGCAAAAAACATCATTGATAAAATATCCACTACAAAACTTAAAAAAAATACATGCATTGTTTTTGCAGGAACGCACTCAAAAAGGCAACTTTCAGGAAACCAATCGATAGGTGGGTGGAGTTCATTGATTGACAGTCATAGTTTACAAGTAATTAAAACGGTTTTACTTCCGACCATTTGGACTTTTGATCAGATATCAGATACCCCATACATCTATACCAAATTCAAATAATTACACTAAAGAAATTTCAAAATTATAATTCTTATTTTCAATTCCACATTTTTCTATCTTGACTTGTTGACCTTCGATAGGAATTCCTTTAGATAGTTTTCCGATTATTCTGATGCTTTTTTCTATTTCAATTAGGCAGAAATACGAATCATTTTTCCTTGAAAATTCTATAATTTTGCCTTCACGAGCCCCTTTTCGCCATGACACCTCCTTGAAACACTTGTTGCAAAAATCAGATGGAGGCCATACAATTTTTTGACAATGGTTGCATTCTGATACCATAAAATTTCCATTTTCTAATTCAGCATCAAAATTCATCTTTCCAGTACCAGAACAGTTGAGGATGTTGACGCTGCAGACATGTTGTGAACTAGACCTATCTTTGCATTGTTTACCTGTCTTTTATCCGCAGATGATTGTAATTGTTGTGTTATTTCAATAGTTTGTGCAATTCCTGTCGCTCCAAGTGGATGCCCTGCCCCAATCAAACCACCTCGTGGATTTATTTTAAAATTATCTGTTGTATGTAGTTCTTTTATCATATTCATTCCTTTTCCTTTATCTGTAAAACCTAGTGATTCTAAAGCCATTGGTTCACAAACAGAAAATGCATCATGAACTTCTGCCACATCTATATCGTTTATACTTCGTTTTGACATTTGAAATGCTGATGTTGCAGCAATCCTTGATGATTCCATCGAGCTAAACGTTATATTTTTTGTAAATCCTGCTGAAGTTGTTTTTTGTCCAATTCCTGAAATCCAGATAGGAGTATCTGTATATTTTTTACATGTATCTTCTGATGCAAGTAAAATTGATGCACCTCCAGTACAAGGTCTTGAGCAATCATGTAGCCTAAGATCATCAGTTAGTTTTTTAGAATTTATTACTTCGTCTAATGAATATGTTTTTTCTGAAAGTGCGTTTGGATTATTCTTTGATTGCTTGTGATTTTTTACTGGTACAATTGCTAGTTCTTCATCTGTAATCGAAAATTCTCTTTTGTATGCTTTTGTAAAAATACTTGCCCAAAAAATTGGATGCTTAAATTCTCCTCTTGAGTTATCCCACTCCAAAATTTGTCCCGGACTGTCATATCTTTCAGCACCGCACACTAAAACCACATCTGCCAATCCCGCTGAGATGTAAGAATATGCCGATACGATTGCATTTGTTCCAGAATTACACAAGCTTTCTACAGAATGGGCAATTTTAGGCTCAATTCCAGACATTTCTGATAAAACTGCAGACAGGTATTTTGAGTTATTATTGGTGGAAACCAAGACAGCGTCAATGTCATTTCTATTCAAATTAGGGTTGCTATCAAATAGTTTTTTTGTAGACTGTAAAAGAACTGATTCAATCTTTGAGTCGTCTTTTGAGAATTTTGTTAATCCATATGATGCAATTCCTACTTTGGACATCATCTTTCCTCTGAAAATGTGGTTGTAAATAATTTAAAAGAATCAATCACATCACCAACAGGATTGAATTGTATTGTTGGTAAGTCAATTCCAGTATCTCGGAATTTTTGTAGTTGTGACAGACATTGATCAGGTGTACCTACAATTGTTAATGATTTTAGCATGCTATCTGATACTAACTCATGATTTGTTTTAAAGCCAGATTTTTTAAACTCTTCATATATGTTCTTAGTTTCACTCTCAAATCCATTTTTTGATAAAAACTCTCGATAAATTTTTCCAACCGAGATGTAAAATGCCAGAGTTTGTTTAGCACGATTTATTGCAGTCTCCTCATCATGAGATACACAAGTAATAATTTGGCAAGTTACATCAATTTTTCTTTTTGATTGCATTTTTTGAATTGTTTTTTTCATCTCATTTAGTGGTCTTAAATAAAAAATTATACCATCTGAAATCTCCCATGTCAACTCTACCATTTTTTGATTAACTGCTGCCAAATATATTGGAATTTTATTTCTTGGAGGTTTTATCAACAAAGAAAAGTTTTTCAGATTAAATATTTTTCCAGAATAGTTAACTTGCTTTCCAGATAAAACAAGTCTTATAATTTCTACATATTCTTTCATTCTTAAAACAGGATTTTCAAATTTGTATCCATGAAAATCTTCTACAATTGGTGTACTGCTTGTTCCAAGACCCAAGATTAAACGCCCTTTTGATAATGTGTCCACAGTTGCTGCACCCATAGCGATAGACGATGGGCTTCTAGAAAAAATATTGATTATAGATGAGCCTATTTTTGGTTCCAATGCTTTTTGTGAGACTGCACCTAACATGGAATAATTCTCCATCCCCCATGTTTCTGGAATCCAAATTGTATCTACATTAGTACGAGATAGTATCTCTGAGCATTCTAAGACCTGATTTACTGTAAGAAGCGAGCCTAAACTATATGCTATACGCATGGATTAACTCAGACTATTGGATATTCTAGTGTTTCCGATATTTTTTAAAAAACTTGGTCACTCTTCGTATTCAGATGCTTCTAAGAACTCTTTTTTTGAGTTTTCCAGTTCACTACAAAACGGACAATTACACATAATCGACAATACATATTGCAAAATTTGAATTTAAGCACACCTTAGTTACATGATATTCTTGATTCATGAGCCTGATGAAGTTCTATGACGAATATTTTGTCCAACTCTTTTAGCATTGTGTTAATTATGATTGAGGTTGTTTATTATGAAATTAATTTCTAATCATAATCATTGAGCGAGCAAATTTTCGAAGAAAAACATAGTCCAGAAGGAACGTTTTGGGACGATGCCACAAAATATGCGGCATCTACAAATGCAGATGAATCATTTGTAAGCGAGATAGCATACATGATGGTTACACTTCATAGAACTGGGGCATAAAGTAATTATTTCATTATTTTGTTTAGTTCTGATGAACACTCTTCAATATCTTTGAATGAATCAATAGAATACCACATTACATTTTTGAATTTGATCGTAGTTAATTTTCCTTTTTTTGCATAATCTGGAAAGACAGTTTTTTCTATATCTCCTTTTTTTGGTAAATCTTGCAATATTTCTTTTTGTAGGTGGTATATCCCTGCATTCATCCACACGTTTGAAATCTCTTTTTTTTCTTTGAATTTGGTTATCTTGTCTCCGTCTATCTCAACAACTCCAAACTTTGTCTTTAGTTCAATAGATGCAATTGAATTTTGTTTTTTTACTAATTTCCCAAGATCAATGTTTGTAATAGTATCGCCATTTAAAACAAAAAATGATTTATCTTTTATTGACAAACCTGCTTGTTTAATTGCCCCACCTGTACCTAATGGTGTTTTTTCTACTGAAAATTTTATCTTTACACCTAAATTATCTTTTACAGCAAGAAAATTTTGAATCATTTCTGTCTTGTAACCTGTACAAATCGTAATTTCTTTTATCCCAAACTTTTTGAGATACGATATTTGCCATTCTATAATTGGAATGTTATTTAGAGGTACAAGTGGTTTTGGGACATAATCGGTAATAGGTCGTAAACGTTTTCCTCTTCCACCAGCTAAAATTATTGCATGCATTGAAGTGTCATGATAAGATAGACGTTATAACTTTAATTGGGTTGCTAGATCATTTTTTTGAAATTTTCCTTGATGTAGAATCTCGTTTCTTTTTACAAATTCCACAAAAAAGATACCCGTCTTTATGTCTAATCCAATAATGCCGTGTGTGATTTTTGGATTTTTCCATAAGTATAATGTTTTTAGAATTTTGGTTATTTTATTCAATTCATGTGATTTTTGTATTGTCCAATACTAGAAAAAATCAAACGTGGCCATTCCAAAATAATATCCAATTGCTGTTAATGCGGTACTCCATATGCATGATCCTATCAAAGTAAAAATAAGAAATTTTATTGGAGGCATATTAAAAATTCCAGCAGGAATAGATACTAGTTCACGAATCCCTGGAATCAATCTGCCTATGATGACAGATTTATCACCGTATTTTGCAAACCAATGATCAGCTTTTTCTAAACTTTTTTCTTTAATTCTTGCATATTTGAGATATTTTATCAGCCCAGTTCGTCCTAATTTTTTTGATATTATGTAAATTACAAAAGCGCCAACTGTTGCACCGCATCCTCCAGCTATCCCAACTCCTAAAACATGAAATACATTCATGTCGTTTTTTAGTATGCTGTATCCTGCCAAAGGAAATACAGCTTCGCTTGGAATTGGCGGAAAAACTGTTTCTAACAATGCAGCTAAAAATACACCAGGGTAGAGATTCTCAGCAACTAGTGAAACTACCCACTGAATGAATGCTTCTATCTCGCTCAAATTATTTTTCTTCCGTTAAATAATAATGCAGTTCAGTATAGCATTCAGTACAATACTCTTGATCATTTGTATGATCACAATCATAGACTTTTGATACATCGTTATTGCATTTTGCACAAATTGGCATTCTACTTTACACTACTTTTTGATTTTTTTATCTTTATTGCACCAAGTGCTGCAATAATTATACCAATGACAATCAGGCTACCACCCTCACCCATCATTCTTGCAGAATTTTCAGTTTCTACTGAACTGGTTACAGACATTATACCTCCAATTATTATCAAAACCCCGGTAATTATCAACATTATACCTAATCCAGTGTATGGTGGTTTTTTTGCTATGAAAAATGCAACTATCGATAAAATAATCGGTGGAAATCCAAATGCCACTCCGCGAGTCATTGCATCAAAAGGTAAAAACCCATCACCTGCACCACCGCCTCCTACAACCACATCTACTCCATAGATTACCAATAATGCAATAGAAATCCCTGAAAGTATGTGTGGTATTGAAATTGGCATGACTGTTTTTCTTTATTTATAATTAATAAACGTATTAGAGTTTTGAAAATTTATGCTGGATTTATTGATGCTTTTTCCTTAATGGTTTCTAATTTTTTTAACAAATGATCTATTGTTTCACCTTGTTTTGCAACCAAATTAAAGTGACCAAGTTTTCTTGAGGGTTTGGATGTTTTTTTGCCGTACATTTTAAGAAAAATATTTTCTTCAGAAATATTCAATGGTCTATATTCTCCTTCAAAATTTTTTGGACCTAAAATGTTATACATAATTGTAGGATGTAAAAGTACAGTATCTCCCAACTCTAAACCCAAAATTGCCCTAAGATGCTGTTCAAACTGAGATACTTTACTTGATTGTAATGTATGATGACCCGAATTATGTACACGTGGTGCAATTTCATTAATTAGAATTTCATCTGTTTTTGTAACAAACATCTCGATTCCAAATATGCCAGCTCCTTTTAGAACATTCATTGTTGTTTGTGCAATCTCTTCTGCTTTTTTTGCAACCTTTTCAGTTACTCTTGCAGGAGCAATTGTTTGACGAAGAATATTCTCCTCGTGAATGTTTTCTACTAGTGGATATGTCTTGATTTGACCTTTAGTATTTCTTGCAGCAATTATTGAAACTTCCATTTTAAATGGAACGAATCTTTCAAGCATGAGATTTTTTTTATTGAAATAATCAAATGCTTCTTGGATTTGAGATGGTGAGTTGATTTTGAAATTACCTCGTCCATCATATGCATCGCGTCTTGCTTTTAGTAACGACGGATACCCAAATTTTTCAAGACCTTGCTTTAAATCTGAAATTGAGTCTATCTGTAAAAATTCAGGAACAGAAATATTATTTTGAGATAAAAATGATTTTTGTAAAAACTTGTCTTGAATTATTTTTAATGTTTCAGGAGATGGATTAATCTCTGCATCTTTTTCAACTGATTTTAATACCTCGCTGTCTCCGGATTCAATCTCATATGTTATGATATCTGATTTTTTGGCAAGCTCAATTATTGCATTTTTATCTTTAAAATCGGCTATTATTTGCTCAGCGCCCACTTGGGATGCAGAGCAATTTGCCACAGGATCCAAAACTATTATCTTTGAAACATGTTCTGGCATCTTCTTGGCAGCTTCTGTTATCATCATACCAAGCTGTCCTCCGCCTATTATACCAAGAACCTTTCCCATGCTTTTTTCTTGAATATCGATTAAAAATATCTAATGCTATTTTCCCGATGTATCCTTATCTTGCAATATAGGCTCAACTCATCTGAGTGTTATTAGAGATAACATACCTCTGATTAACTGCAAAAGTAACAAACACACATCATGATTCAGAATATCGCAAATGATCCAGAAATGGATTATTTACTGAAAATTACAGATTCGTTACTAATTAAATTAAGACAGCAAGTGTCATAATCTAAAAATTTATTGATATTATTAAAAATAATCAAAGATGATATTTTTTCTTAGTCAAGCCTACGATGCGCCATTATAGATAATAACTTGCTTTATTTTTCTATAATTATGATCTACACAAAAAAACCACTAGTAGGAATCATCATGGGTTCCAGTTCAGATAGCCGAATCATGAAAGACGCAGCAGAAATTTTAGATAAATTCAAAATTAAACATGAAGATCAAATAGTATCTGCACATAGGACACCTACCAGATTAGAAGAATATGGCAAACATGCTGAAAAGATGGGATTTAAGATAATAATTGCAGGTGCAGGCGGAGCAGCACATCTACCTGGAATGATTGCATCACATACAATAATTCCAGTAATTGGAGTGCCAATTATGGTGTATAATGATAAACAAGCCAAAAAAGCAGATAATTCCAAGTTCTCTTCTTTTGGAGGATTAGATTCTCTTCTTTCAATATCTGAAATGCCCACAGGATCTCCGGTAGTGGCAGTAGGGATTAACAAAGCAGGAAATGCTGGGATATACGCTCTTAAAATTTTGGCAAATGAATTTCCAGAACTAAAAAAGAAATTAAAACTTCACAAATCAGAACAGCACAATTCTGTTCTTAAAGAATCTGAGATTCTAAAAAAACAAGGTCTTAGTAAATTTGTTCAAAAGAAATTCAAATAGATTATGTCAGTAATCTAAACTGAATATTTTTCTTTTTTAATGTCTCAATTAGTCTATCTGCTTGCTCTTTTCCCTGTGTTTCCAAGCTTAGTGTGACTCCAGCAGAGCCTGCATTTATGTTGGAACTTAATCTATCATGTACCACTTCCACAATGTTTGCGTTTGCCGCACTGATTTCATCCACTATCTCTTTGAATGCCCCAGGTCTATCTGGTAACAAAATAGATAATTTGAGCAAACGTCCCATAGTTGCCAATCCTTTATCTACAATTTGTCCTAAAAGATACATGTCAACATTACCTCCAGTTAGTATAGGTACAACTTTTTTTCCAGGTGATGGTTTTGCAGATATTAGATAAGCTAAACCTACTACACCTGCGGGTTCTACTACAAATTTCATTCTCTCCATGAGTAAGAACATTGCTTTGATGATATCTGAATCATCAACCAACACTATTTCATCAATTAGTTCTTTGATTATTGAAAAAGTTGTTTGTCCTGGTACTTTGACAGATATTCCATCTGCAATAGTTCTTTCACCACCACTTGATGTTAATGAACCATTTTTTACTGACTCATACATAGATGGAAACGAACTGGATTGAACGCCAACTACTTTGACCTTTGGATTTTTTTCTTTTATAGCAATTAAGACTCCTGCAGCAAGTCCACCCCCACCTATTGGCACATACACTTCATCTACATCAGGCAAATCTTCTAAAATTTCTAATCCAATTACTCCTTGAGCAGCTATGATCTGCGGATCATCAAATGCATGTATCATTGTCGCTCCAGTTTTTTGTGCAATCTCTTTTGCTTTAGCAGATGACTCTTCATAGTTGATGCCTTCCAAGATTACATTTGCCCCATAACCTCTAGTTGCAGCTACTTTTGATGGAGATGCGTTTTTTGGCATAACTATAGTGCATGGTATTTTTTCTAATGAAGATGCAAATGCAACACCTTGAGCATGATTCCCAGCAGATGCTGCAACCACGCCATGTTTTTTTCCATCAGATGACAGATTACTTATTTTATAATATGCACCACGAAGTTTAAACGATCCAGTTTTTTGTTGAAATTCTGATTTTAGATAAACTTCAGAGCCTGTAAGATTACTAAACGTGGGGGAATACACTAATGGTGTTTTTCGTACGTCTTTTCCTCGTAACGAGTTTGCATTCTGTATTTCATCATATGATGGATTCATTAGAAATTCTGCTAGATAAAAGAGATATTTGACTTCTTCCATTGAGAAATCGGATTTCTATTCTCATTTTATGCACAAATTTTGAGAATATGGCAAATAACCACAACAATAACACAAATTCATTCCCAGCATAGTTGTGAATTAATTTTTTTAAATTAAATAATAGATTGATTTTGTAATAATTTTGAAAACTCATCTAATCGCTTTATGATACTATCTTTTACAGATTCTGACATCTTACGAGGATCAAATAGTCCTTCCTTTGTTTTATTTTTAATAAATTCAATATCAAATGTACATAAACATCCCTCCTCTCCTGTTATTAATCGAGTATCATCGATAAGAACAGGACTTGTCTGATAAGTTTCAACTAGCAAATTGTCTAGATCTTTGATAATCTTTGTTTTTTTATTTGACAACTCTTGAAAATCAACTTCAATTTCATTTTCAATTTCCTTGTATATTTTTTCTCTAAATTCATCATTTTCATAAAATATTTCAAATAATTTTTGATGATCAAAATCTTTGTAGCCTTTTTCTTTTAATTTATTTAATACGAATTGATCACTGTTATCAGACATTTGTTTTTCCTTATTTTTTGTCAAATCAATTATGTCAGACAACTCCTTTTGTAATTTGATTACTTGTTGATCTGGTTTATAGTATAACAAAACATGGTATTGTAAAGACATATGTCCAGAAATTAGATAATTTCCTTCCCTTATCTCAAACTTTGTAAAAATTCTTCTAACGTCCTCATTGTTTGAAATAGAAATTTCTTGAACTGACCAGTCTTTCAAGTTTTTAATAATTGTCTGATAAAAACCGTTGACTAGTGCGGGATCAAATGTTTTTTGTTCTGTAATTGTTGCATCGCCTAGCATAACCTGGACATTTTTTAATTTTGTAAGGTGTAATATTTTTTCAAGAAATTGTTGTTGAATGTACTCGTTTTTCTTGTTTAGCAGTTGAATGTATTCATTTGATGATCTAGATCCTAATCGCACATTTACTAACAAATTTTCAGAGTCATTAAACCTTAAGATTTTGTATGTTTTAAATACAAAAATAAGGCATTTCCTTCATGTCTAAACCTAAAATAATCTGTAATCAGTGTGGATCTATCATCGTGCAATACTATAATGAAGGTTATAAGGGGAATAGAGGAAAATGCCTTATCTGTAATACGGATTTTCCGTTGGAATAGAGAGATAAAATGTCAAAAATTAATGAAAATAATAAACCAAAAATGAGTCAAAAAGACACTGTTTCTAATGATCAGTCCAATCCTAACGTATTGGATGTGTTACTCGGTAAAAATGACCAGAAAATAGTCGATTTTGATTCAATGATTTTAGAAACCCAAAAACGTGTTTGGGGTGCATTAAAACAAGGTTATGAATATGTTGGAATAACTGACGACTCTGAAAAATTTCTCAGAAAAAATGTTTTTGCTAAATTTGACATGATTGCTTTGTATGTTGATTTAGTAGGATCTACCACGATGACCTTAGAACTACCCGAAGAGAAACTTGCAATAATAATCAGTTCATTTGCTCAAGAGATGGCATCAGTAATTAACTTGCATAGTGGTTATGTTTTAAAATTTGTCGGTGATGCAGTTATTGGATATTTTGTTGCATCAAATAATGGGCTATTAGCTGCTGATAATGCATTAAGTTGTGCAAAATCAATGCTTGCAGTAATACAAAAAGGCATCAATCCAATTTTGAATCAATATGATTATCCTGATTTAATGGTAAAAATTGGGGCTGATTTTGGGCAAAGCATTGTTGTGAGATATGGTTCAAACCCTGATGTTTCACATGTAGATTTAATGGGACCTGCAATGAATATTGCATCTAAAATTCAATCACTTGCAAAACCAAATCAGATTTTATTTGGAGATGATGTCTATCGCAAATTACATCCTAACAATCAACTTTTGTTTAAAGAAGTAGTATGGAAAAATAACGAATGGAAATACCGTTCAAGATTATCTGGCGAAATTTACAAAGTTTATGAGTATATTGGTTAAACAGTAAATTTGCCCGGACACTCAACGTGTTCATAATGATGCTCGGTGAATTTTTCTTGGATTACATAAATTACAATTTTATGCAGATCTCCGTCTATGATGTTTTTATTGCATCGTATACACGTCTTAGTTATTTCCGTCATGCCTAATTGCGATCTAAAATTGGAATCTATAAGGATCAGCGATCAGCTCAAATTGAGCTAAAATGACTGCAAATTAGCTTTATTGCATATCAAACGCCTAAAGACAAGGCAAAAATATGGCAAAAATGGTGAATTATCATGGAAGATTTGCCAATAAAACATCTCAAAGACCTGTATGGACTAAATCCTAACATACCTCATCTAGCATTACAATTCCCAAGACTACCTCCAGGATTGACAAACTCAATGTTCAAAATTTTTGAAAATCCTATGAAAGAAAAATTTGCAGAAGATAATGCCACAATTAATAAAAAATTGCAAGGGTTTCAGCAATCATATCAGAGATATGCCTCAGGTTTACTGACAATGAATTCTAATGGGATTATTCCTCCAGGACATCCGTTGTTTAATCGAGTAAATTCTGTTAATACATTAAAAGCAGAAAATGACAAATTGATAAAAGAAAACCTAGAATTAAAGAAAAAACTAGATGAGAAAAAAGATTCTCATTCAAAAATGAATTAACAAGGGTCAATTGAGATTTTCAAACAAGCCTATTTTGGAAAAGTCTTCTACCAAGTAAGAATGCTTATTAATTTCAAATTTAATTTTTAATATGGCAAAAACTCCATCTGAGATTTGGAAAAATAAAATTATTCAATACAGAAAAAAATGTCAAAGTATTGTGGGATTATCAAAGAGTATACGATATGCAGGAATAGTAAATGCATATGGCCGAACTTTAACTGGAATTGTCAGACCAAATGTAAAACCATTATTAAAATCAGAGCAAGTCAAAAATGAATTTTTCATAATATCAACATTAATGACATTAAGAAGAGACACAGTTAGTGCTGTTGGAAAATTAGATTATGTATTATTACAACATCAAAAAGTATCTATCGTAATTTTTCAAAAAGATGAAATGACATACTACATTTCAATTGATAGATCTGCAAAAAATATTGATAAAATAATTAAGGATATTAAAAAAACAATCTAGGCCGGAGTAAATCCGTGATATCCAGTTGTTTGTTCTGTTTTATCATCAAATGAAGGTTCAAATAATGAAATTAAATAATCGTCAGGATCCAAAATGACTGCATTTTTTCCAGCATCTCTATCTACAATATCACGATGAATTTTAACGCCTTTTGATTTTAATTCTTCAACTGCTGATGAAACATCACCTACCAAAAATCCGATAGTAATTCCATTTTCAATTGAGCTTCCTATATGTTGGGCTGTGAGTGATGCAGGATGTAAACTCAACAAAGCTCCTGAAGTGCCCAAATCAACCCATGATCGTCTCTGTCTTTTTATTGGTAACCCAATGATTTCATGGTAAAATTTTAGTGATTTATCGATGTCCTTAACTGCTAAAATAACATTTCCAACTTTTTTGATATTCACAAATACCCTACTCCAAAGTATGTTAAATTCTTTGTTATTGAACTTCAATCATGGTTTCAGTTCTTTCTACTCCGTTTATTTTTTGAATTTGATTGGTAATTTCTTTAATTTTTCCAAGGCTCTCAACCTCGATAATGGCAACTGCATCAAATTGGCCACTTGTGGGAAATGAATCATAAACAGAATTTACTTTACGTAGTCTTGCGGCAATTAATTTTTTAGGGGATTTTACCAATACTATAGCTCTTACCATCCCATATTCACCTCTACTTCAATTAATGTCTCTGTAGTTACAATCTCTTTAATTTTTTTAAAATCAATTACAGTATTGTTAATCTCATCAATACTTCCATGTAATACTGCGGCAATATCGGCTCTACCTGAAACCACCATGGTAGTTTTTACTATCTTTCGTTTTTTCTTTACAATGTCAACAACTACATCCACTTTACCTGGTTTTACAGTAATCAAACATAATGCTTTCATATTGATTATATGATCTTAGAACGAATAAAGATTGCTTTAGTCGTATGCGTCTTGAGATCTAGATTCTTCAAGATATGCCCTTCTCTCTTCGTTTACTTTTTCTTGATCAATTACAATATCGTCATCTACAATAACAATGCCCATATCATCACTTTCTTCTTTTGATTTTTTGGGCTTTGATTTTGTTGCTTTTGCCTTTGTAGAGGGTTTTGCCTTTTGAGTGGTTGTTTTTATCTTTGATTTTACTGCTTTAGTCTTTGAGGCAGTCTTCTTTACTGTCTTTTTTTCAGCCATTAATGTCGAAAAACAAGAGGTTGCCTTGTTTTTAAATATTATGCAGGATACGATTAAATTTTTATTTTTATGTTTTTAACGAATAGGATTAAAATCAGTTATAGATAATCATTAGATTATAAAATTTTTTTCATTAACGAAATATGTTATCTGTCAAATTCCATAGGCATACCGTCATCATCTTCCTGAATTAATCCCATCAGATATAGAATGTTGTTTTTATTGCCTTTTGATTCAATTAATTTTGAATTAATTATATCAACAAGTTTGAGATCTCCGGTTATGATGGATTTATGTATTGCAGTATCCATATTTAAGGCGTACCTGGCATCTTTATCGCTGCCCTCAGTTATTGTTAAAATATTATTCCTAAAATTAAATGCAAATTCTTTCTCCACATCACTATAGAAAATATTCAATACGGCATTAATATTATCTGCTTTAGACGAGTTCAATTTTGTAGGTAATATTGATAATAATTCTTCAATTGGAACTTTGGATAATTGCTCATAATTTAATTTAGTGTAGTTATTAATTTCTATTTTACCTTCCAATTCTAATGCTTTGGTTAATTCTAGATGTCTTGCATCTGCTGATAAAATTCTTTGTCCTAAAACTCTTAATGCATGTGCCTTTAGTAGTTTAGCTTCAGAATTTTCTGGATCAGCATATAAAACATATGTTGCAAGTTCTGATGCCCACTCATACTCGTCATTCTTCATTGCAATTTTAACCTCATGCAACACATTATCGATTCCTCCAAATCCATTAACAATTTTAGAAGATCTTATTCCAAAATTAACTGGGTGTAAAAATACTGGATCTTCTTCAAACCAACCAATTGTTCCATAATAGATTTGTTTTACATTCCATTGAATTTGATTTTCGGAATATGTAAACCATGGATGTTTATCAAAGGTTGAAGGTAATTTGATCATGTTTGATAGTTCGTCTATTCGGTATCCGTTGTTTATTCCTCTGATTGTTTGATCATGGATGTATTGAGTTACATCTCTAGTTAAAACTAAAAAATTTCTTACATTTTCTGTTCCAATGACAGGTTTTACATGAGATAGAATCAAAGATTGTGGGCTCAATGGAATAAATTCATCTATTATTGTCACATATCTCATTGGATCATGATATTCAATCCCACTTAGTACCGAGGTATTTGGAAATATGCCATGTAGATTATCTCCAATAAAAAGAGATTGATCATCTGGCAGCCATACATAGATTTGTTCAGATGTATCTCCCATATGTCCCAAATTCATCTTCACACCAGAAATGTTGAGATTGAATTTATCAGAAAAAGTATTAGTTGGAGGGACATAATGGATACCATCAGAAGGCAATGGGATGAAGTATTTTGAATTTGTTTGGTCTTCACTAGATAATAAAGAACCAGATGTGTAATAACTTCTAAGTCCAGTGAATTTGTTCAACATTATATTTTGCTTAACATAAAAATTCAGGTTGTTATCATGAGATATGATTTCAACCTTTTCATCACCTTGTTCTAAAAATACATTAGTCCCACCAATATCCTCAGAATTTCCAGATGTGTAAATTATTGCTTTAACTGGTTTAGTTGTAATTTTTCTAAATTCATCAATTACTTTTTTTGCAGTGTTTGATGAACTTAAAGTGTTTATGATTATAATCCCTTTTTCACCTTCAATCATTACACTGTTTGCCGAATCATATCCTACTGCTACCCATATTCGATCATTTACTTGATGAATTGCTGGGGGATATCTGTAATCATTTAGTTTTAAAAGTTCTGAATTAATTACAGGCTGTTTTGGAAAAGAAGGGATGTCAATATTCTTTTTAGGAGAAACTGTATTTGGAAGAATCCCTTTTGTAGTGTTTTTTGAATTTATTTCTTCATTTACTTTGGTGATGATTGTTTCTTTTTTAACAGAGATTGTTGCTTCTTGAATAATTTCTGCCAATCCTAGTTTTACCCATGATGCAGCAGTTGATGGACTTGTACAAAAGGTATCTTTATGAGTAAATCTAAAAACTAGAGTGTATCCTTCACGACATTGAGAATTATCATTTATTGGAGTATTTTTTGCTGGAGCCGGTTCTATCTTTGGAACTTGAACAGGTGTTTGAGGTTCAGCAGGTTGAATTGTAGCATTTTGAATTATTTCTGCCAATCCTAATTCTACCCATCTTTTTGCAGTGTCAGAACTTGTACACAGGTATTCATGACTTGATAATCTAAAAACCAATACGTTTCCTTCACGGCATCCAGCTTGAATATTCTCCAGAGATTCCTTTGAATCATGAGATGCAAAAGCTAACTCATTTACAGTTAAAGACAGAATAATGGATAAAGATAATAAAATTAATCCTATTTTTAGTTTCAATGTAAATTAGTATAGTTTGTTAGTTATTTACAAAATTGAATTAACATACATGGATGATTTTGTTTACAAATATAGATCATTTTTGATCTTTATAGGTATGTATAGTAAATTTGGTCAAAAAATGATTAATCAGGCACTTTTTATCTTTGATCGATTTTAAAAAGTACAAATATTTGACAGTTAGGCAAATTTTGACAGTCCATATATAATTACTAAAAATCAAAAACAACCATAATCATTGAATGACGAAGAACTTGTTGCAAAATTAGAAGAAAGTCTGCAACATAATTTGGGGGATTGGGGAAGAACTCAGTATATAATTGAGAGAATTCAAAAAAAGCAAGAGATTTTTCATACTGATAAAAAATACCTGGATCGAATGGTAGATGGAATTCAAAAAATTCATCAAAGAGATTTAGAAATTGAGAAAACAGAAAAAGTAAAACAACGAATTTTTGTCCAAGATTTAATTAAATGTGATAGATGTGAGTCCGAAATTGGTTTAAATCAAAAAGCAATAAGAAAAAAAAGTTTTTGGTTTCATGAATTATGTTATAATGACATCCCAATAACCAAACAAATTGAAATTACAAATCAACCTATACACGAACCGATAATAAAATACGATGATTATTTTAAAATCAAAGACAAGCCTCAAATGTATAAATTTTATCCTTTTCAGATTATTTTTACATCGGCTATTTTGATTTCATTAATTGTATCAATTTACTTTCTTTTTGATAAAATTTTTTCAATTATTGTTGCCATTGTTTGTACTGCTCTCTTTGTTGTAATCTATAAATCACAATTTAAGATGTTTAACGACAAAAAATATACTCAGACACACACTTCTCTAATTAAAACAGGTATTCATGGTTTTGAATCATTGATTTCAAATGGATTAAAAAAGAACAGTGCCATAATAATTTCAGGCCCACCAGGTAGTGGAAAAACAACATTTGGATTACAATTCCTGTATTCTGGCGCACGTGACTTTGACGAGCCAGGCGTATACATAACAATGTCACAAAATATCGACGAGATAAAAAATGACTGCAAATCATTTGGTTGGGATTTTGATGATTTGATAAGCAAAGACAAAATTATGATGATTGATGCAAGACCGTTTAAGATTCAGGATGAGTTGATTGGCAAAGATGATTCCCTGTACCGAGGAGAACAGATGCCATTTGAGCATTTGACAAAATTATTGCTAAGCAGCATCAAAAGAATCGA
>JAGXTE010000015.1 GCA_018334095.1 Nitrosarchaeum sp. | reverse complement strand
TCTCCAAGTTTAAGAGAAACTATTGCATTTGGAAAATTACTTGATGAAGGAATGACTTCTAAAAAAGCAGCAAATATTGTTTTTGGTAATGTGTATACACAATGGGGAAATATAGAATATCAAAAAGTAAGTGACATCATTACCTCAATGTTTGGTAATTAGATGCAATCATTACAATTACAAAATGAGTCACTAGTTGAAATAGCCACATTTTTGATTAGAAGATGGTCAGAAAGAGAAAATACCACAGTAGAATTTTCAGATAGAGTCAACACAAAAACAAGATTACATGAAAATAGAGTAATCCTAACTCCAATTGAAAAAAGAATTGGAAATGAATTTCAGAGATATAGGCAATTTAGAACGTCATTATGGTATGAATCTATGAGAATAAAATTTTGCAAAAAAATTCTCAGTAATGATCATGCATTTGGATTTATTCTAAACACAATGGAGACTGTAAGAGTAGAACAGTTAGGAAGAAAACTTTGGAAGGGAATGGATGAAGAAATTATCTTTAATTACGCATACATGCTAGTAGGTAGGCCTCAATTACATACAGTTTATGGAAAAGCACGGATTGTAGAAGCATTTTATCAATATTTTATGTTTGGAACAATAAAAGGTGAAATGCAATCTAGTCATTTTGAAAGAGTAAAAAAAGCCTCAGATTTTGCTAAGAAAATTGTTGATGAATCTATAAGAAAAAAATACGATACAGAATGGTTAGATAAAAAAGTAGTAGAAATAATTAAAATTTTAGACATAGATTCACTACTTACAATTCCAATATCGTTACCGTTTATGAAAGTGGGTATGGCATTGTCAGAAGAAGAATTATTAAAATTTCTAACAATAATTTCAAAAAATAAAGAAAGTGATTTTGGAAAGATTGATCCAAAATCGGCATTAAGTGGAGAAAACATCTATGATGAATACAAAGTAATTCTTGATGAAAAGAAGAAAAATGAAAAAAAAGGACTAGGACCAAAATCAATAGGAGTTCAAATTCCTACTGTAACCAATATTGATGAAACAATAATTTATGACATGAATTTAATAAATAATCTTAAAATAAAATTTAAAGAATTAAAATCAGGTTGGAAAGAACAACATCATATTAGTGGAGATGAATTTGATGAAGAAAATTATATTGAAGGACATGAGCCATTTTTTACAGATGTTAAAAAATTAATTAAATCTAAAATAGTTATTTTGTTAGATCATTCATCAAGTATTGCATCCGATGCCTTAGAATACAAAAAAGCTACGCTTGCACTATGTGAAGTATTAGCATATCTTAAAGTAAAATTTGCAGTTTATGCATTTAACACACATAATAGGGATATTGTGTGTTGGTTGATAAAACCAGATAATATGAAATGGAATAATATTTCAGCAAAAAGATTAGCTCAAGTAGTTGCAAACGGTTCAACACCATTAGCAGAAGTATATGGTAAAATGTTCCAAACATTACAATCAAAAAGACCAGATATTTTTTTGACATTGACTGATGGAGAACCATCTGATCCTGATGCAGTTAGAAATATGACTAAATCATTCAAAAGACTAGGCATAAACATGGTAGCTTTGGGCCTAGGTCCAAATACAATAAGAGCCACAACAATAGCAAATAATCTCAAACATTTAGGATATGAAAAAACAATGGCAGTAAGCAGATTAAGAGACATTCCAAGTAAAGTGATTAGCATTTTAGATGTGTAGTTTAGAATTCAAATCAAGGCGATTCAATATGCCTATCAGATATTTTATATGAGCTTTATTAGATTAAAACAATCAGAGAAAATTTGACAGAAGAAAATAAGATAGACAGTGTTCTATTGGAACGCTTTGAACAAGAAATTTGGAGTAAAGTGCCCCATTTAGAAGGTACAAAGATTGTAAATGCAACGCCTCTAGTTGATCTAACAGAAGATTTCAAAGAATGTGCTAAAAGCGTATATAAATTTGAACTTGACGATAACGATTTGAAAGTTTATGGAAAGTTTGATTCTACATTACTAAGTGGTTCAATCAAAGTAAGAGCTGCCACACATATCATTCATGATGCAATTGTATCTGGAAAACTAAAAGGAAATCAAACTGTAATTGAAGCTACTTCTGGAAATTTTGGAATAGCGTTAGGACTATTATCAAAAATTGGAGTAAGTGTAGTTGCACTAGTGTCAAGAAAATTACAAGAGGGAGTGTTTAAAGAATTAAGAAATGAGAATATTCGAATTATGGATTTGGATATGGATATTTGTCCAGCTCCAGGAATGGAAAACAGAGCAGACGAGTTAGCTGCAAAAGCAACTGCTGGAAATATCCGTTCGCAGTTATCAGAACTTGGGTTTAATCCTGAAATTTTTGATATCAATATTCATGAAATAGAAGCGTTATTAGCTAAACAAGACATCATAAATTTAGCAAGATTTCTTGCTAAAATTTACAATTTGTTCTGTCCAAAACAGTACGATAATGAATTGAATGTTGATGTTCATAGAACTATAACAGCACCGGAAATCGATCAACAACTCCACGAAAATGGTGATTCGTTAGAAAATTATCAAATAATCTGTTCATTTGGTACTGGAGGAACTTCTGGAGGTTTAAGTGAATATATGGCTAAAAAATATGAAAAAAAATCAATACATGTTGTTTTTCCTATCCCGGGTCAAGATGTTGCAGGAATTAGAACAAAAGCCAAAGCTTCAGGATTAACCCTTTACAAACCAGATACATTTGCTGCAGAACATGAGATAGATTATGAGAAAGCAAAATTCCTATTGAAGTTTTTTGTAGATAAGGGACACGATATAGGTGAGAGTACTGCTTTAGAATTATTTGCTGCAATGCAGATGGCAAAATCAGGAAATTATAAAAAATTCATCATAATAGTGGCAGATGGAATTGAAAAATATAGAAAGAATTTTGAGCAAATATCAAACAAACAATTGCCAATTAATATTTCATTAGAAGAAGCAGCATCAATTGTAAATGATTATGATAGAATTATTTGGGTACATACACAATATACTCCTAAAGAAGCTGGAATTGAAATGCTTGCAAAATCATTAGGAGTAGATAAATCCAAAATCTCCGTACCTAAAGCAAGAACTATTAACGAATTATTATCGACCCAGAAAATTCCTGAAGAGTTAAGTAAGGAATTAAACGGTTCAAAAGGAAAATCACTATTAGTTTGTATGGCTGGAAATACCTCCCTTATGACTGCACAAGTCCTTGCAAGTAAAGGAATAATCACTCAAAGCTTGAATGGTGGAATTACAAATTTGCCTGAAGGAAGAGGTAGGAATCCCGGTGAATTCATTAAAGCAGCTACTGAATAATAGTTTTGAAGTGCTTATCAGTATCCCAACCATTTGCAGATTTAATAATTTCAGGTAAAAAAACAATAGAACTAAGAAACTGGAATACAAATTTTCGAGGAGAATTTTTGATTCATGCACCACTTAAAATAAAAACTGATGATTGTAAGAGATTAAAAATTAAAAAGAAATTTGTCACAGGCTGTATAATTGGAAAAGCAGAGTTATATGATGTAAAAAAATATAATTCACTTAAAGAAATAAGAGAGGATCAAAAATTTCATTTTGCGTCAAAAAAATTCCAAAACAAAATTTACGGATTTAAAATTAGAGATGTAAAAATATTAAAAATTCCAATTCCATGTAAAGGACAATTAGGTTTCTTTAATGTAGAATTAACAAAAATCAAAAACAAAGATATTTTGTCAGATATTATAGATGAGGAATATAGATATCAATGGATCAATCATCATTGAAAGAATGGATGATAACGAAAAAAAGCATTACTAGTATATATAAAGGGACTATTTAAAGTCCCTCGACATGCCTCAAACAAAACCTATCGTTAGTGTTGAAAATGTAGTTGCTTCTGCCTCAGTAGAACAAAAAATTGATCTCAACGAAATAACTGAAAAATTTCCAGATACTGAATATCATCCAGAACAATTTCCAGGATTAGTATTTAGATTACAAAATCCAAGAACTGCAACACTCATTTTTAGAACAGGAAA
>JAGXTE010000014.1 GCA_018334095.1 Nitrosarchaeum sp. | reverse complement strand
GAAAATATTGAAAATGAGTTTGTAGTTGATGAAATTATGTCTTATTTTGAAAGAAAAGTTAATGCAGTGATATGTGATCTTTCTCCACAAGTAACTGGGAATTGGTCTGTTGATCATGCAATACAAATTTCATTAAACTATGAATGTACAAAAATTATGGATAAGGTTCTAATGCATAAAGGAAATGCAATTTTCAAAGTATTTGATGGGGAATATTCTATGGAATTTAAAGACTATATTAAAAAGAAATTTGCTAGAATAAATCTTACAAAACCTGAAGCCAGTAGAAAACAAAGCAGTGAGTTGTATTATGTCTGCTTGGGATTTACTGGCTGATCTGAAAAAACACTGATTATTTCATTTATGTTGGCGTTTGTTCTAAATCCCGTAGGACTAAACGATGTACAGCTAGCAAGATATCCATTTTTCTGTAAATTTATAATTGCATCTTCTAATTTTGGAGGTGAGGCTTTCATTTTGGATGCAATTTCATCTAATGTAAAATAAATTCCAGGCATTTCAGATTCTACTAAACATTTTTGTAATGTTTTTTCACAAACCTTTCCTACTGATAATTCTGGTAGTTTTAAAATCATATCATTTACAAATTCTTTATCAAAAATTTTATCAATCCATAAAGGTCCCCCGATATTTAATTTTGAATTACACAATTCGCATTCCTTAATTTGTTCTAATACTATTTTTCTATGCCCACAATTTTTACAATGTACGATGTATCCGATATTTTCTTTTTGATCCTGTCGAATAAGTACTCGCACATAAGTTCTGTAATAATGCATATTGCTTTCTGCAAATATTGGAACAATCTCAACACCTATTCTTCCTGCAACCATTCTGAGACATCCTAAAATCAATCTAATTGCCATTTCATTTCCATATTCTGCTCTTATTGGCACTCCACCGTATTTTCTCTTACATGCGCTTTGGTAAAGGCCATTTAAAACCTGAAGATCCGTTGCCGTTATGGAAAGAATTCCTCCATGCATAGTAGCTCTAAGGCAACAATCAAAAAATTGTGATGGTGAACCAAATGGATCTATATCTACAATTGAACCTCTTTCACCTTTTGTGGAATATTTGCTAAGGAATCTACATACTTCCATTTCTGAATATTCTATATTCTTTAAATCGTTTAATCGTGCAGAGTATTCTGCTAATTTTAATGCCGATGGATTTAGGTCATTAATTATTACTTTATCTATTTGTAATTCATTTGCAACACGTAATCCTCTTACTCCAAGACCTGATAATCCTTCTAAAAATATTTTTGGACCTTTAAATTTTTTTAGAAATGCTCCATATGCAATTATTGAGAAATCTCTACTTACTTTTGCTTTCGGATTAAAAAATGCTGGTTCTTTAGGAGGAACTTTATCTGTCAATGATTTTTTTGGAACAATAATTTTTGTTTGTCCTTCTACTGTTTCTTGTAAAGTTTCATCTGGAATTTGCAATTCTTAATCTGTATTTCATTTACCTATAACGGTTTAATACATGTGTTTTAAGACAGAATCAATGCTGATTTGCGGAGTTGATGATGCTGGACGTGGTTCTATGCTTGGTCCACTTGTAATCGCTGGCATCATTATATCAAAAAAAGATATCCCTAAACTATCAAAGTTAGGTGTAAAAGATTCAAAACAATTAACTCCAAAATTGCGAGAAGAACTTTATAAAAAAATAATTGCGTTAGTTGATAATTACTATGTAACAAAAATATCTCCGAAAATAATCGATTCAAGTGTAATTAAACACAATCTTAATCATTTAGAGGCTAAATATATGGCAAAAGTCATTTCAAAATTAAATCCTGACACTTCATATGTTGATTCATGTGATGTAAATCCACAAAGATTTGGAAAAGAAATAGCAAAATTATCTAAAAATAAAAAAATTCGTTCATACCATCATGCTGATAGCAGGTTTATAGTAGTATCAGCTGCATCCATAATTGCCAAAGTTACTAGAGATAGGGCTATACTAAAACTCAGAAAAAATTATGATTTAGGAAGTGGATATCCCTCTGATTCAAAAACAATTGATTTTGTTGCATCTTATTATAAAATCAATCAAATGCTTCCTATTTTTGTGCGTAAAAGTTGGAAACCTACTCAACAAATATTGAATAGAAAATCACTTTAGAAACTTTGCAATTACCATTGCATGGTCTTTGTCATAAGGATGAAGATCTATTACTTGTAGAATTTCAAAATAAACTTCCATTCTTTGTATCTCTTCTTCAACAATTCTTTTTGGGGATTTTGTTACATCGATACTTCTTGTCTTTATTACTAAAAAGAAATAACCGTCTTTCTTAAGATACATTTTGCAATTTTCTATAGCTATGTTTGTTTGATCAGGTTGTGCAATGTCTACATAAACTACATCCACTTTTCCAAATACTGAAAAATACTCTTTTGGTTTTCTTGCATCTTGTAAAATTGGAATTATGTTTGCTCTATGCGAAGCAACTCTATCTAAGAAATCTCGTGCTACTCTACTAGCATGTTCAACTCCAAAAATAATTCCTGATGGTCCCACAATATCTGAAATATGGCTAACTGTTGTACCTGTTGATACTCCAAGATACAATACCGATGATTTATTTTTGAATGGAAATATTTCTAATCCGTTCATTATTGCGGCAGCTAATTTGCTTCTAAAAGGATCCCATAATCTATATTCTGTCCCTTTTTTTGTAATTAATTTTTCATTGTATACTTGATTACCTATCACTAAATTTTCAGTAGCTAGTTTTTTTTCACCATCTGAATTTATCCAAAAAAATTCAAAATTATCTTCTTTCAAACTTGGATCTCTTTTTATTTTTATTTGATTTTGAATCTGTTCTTTCTCTATAATTTTTATTTTCTCTTCTAGAATCACTTCCCTCTCTTCTTCTGAAATCTCCACCTTCTCTTCTAGAATCACTTCCCTCTCTTCTTCTGAAATCTCCACCTTCTCTTCTAGAATCACTTCCCTCTCTTCTTCTGAAATCTCCACCTTCTCTTCTAGAATCACTTCCCTCTCTTCTTCTGAAATCTCCACCTTCTCTTCT
>JAGXTE010000013.1 GCA_018334095.1 Nitrosarchaeum sp. | reverse complement strand
ATCGTTATGAATGCTTTACGTTTTAAAATTGTTAAATGTTCCCCGGTTCTGACTCGCGCAAGATCATTGGTATTTTTAGCCTAAACCTCCTTGGGTTTTCTAACCGGGGTTGCCCATATTGTAGCACACCTGGGTGAATTAGAAATCATTGGTATCAATACGATCGACATCATCCTAATCCGTCTGTGTGCCTGCTCTTGGGCGTTTAACTATAGATTTAGCTATGCTAAAAACCATTGATCAGAATTACTCAGCATTATAAAGTAATTAAGCACAAATTTAGTCTCAATTAAAAAAACATGATTGAAATAATCAAAACATAAAAAATTAATCAAAAATTAATCCAGAAAGAGAAATCTCAAATCCAACTACTGGAACGCGTATTTTGTAGTTTTCAATTGTTTTTGAATTAATTTCACCAATCATTCCAAGTGTTTTTCCATTTATTGAAATTGAAGCTGTTCTCCCTTCTTCAAAAATTGGATGAGATGAAGTTTTTGTTTCAATTTCTAAATTAAATCCTGTTTTTAATGCAGACTGTAAGATGGACTTAATTTCAGTAAAAGTTGCATCTTGATGTGCACTGATTCCTGCAAGATTAGTTGATTCATTTATTGGGTTTCCATATGAAAAAACAGTCCCAGTTTCAAATAATTTCTGTGGATAAGCAGTGTGAATATTTCTAGAAAGATTTTCTAATAGTCCAGGAAGAATTGAATCTCGCAAAATGGTATGCTCTTGACTCTTTGAGTCTAATACAGAGATCATGTTTCTAGATTCTCTGTTTGTCATTTCATATAGAACCCGTTTACTTGTCAAGCTTGAATTGAGAGCTTCAGTGTATCCCAAACCAACCATTATCAGACTTAGAGATTTGAGTTTTACAGATATTGAATTTGGTTGTCCCAAAGTTTGAGAGGGGGATAAAATTGGAATTAAATTCTGAATACCGTAACCCAATGAAACTTCTTCAACTAAATCCATCGGACCAAATATATCAAATCTATAAGCAGGAACAGAACAAACAATATTCTTACCTTTCAAAGTGGCATCAAGTCTTGATTTTTTAAGAGAAGAGATAATCTGAGAATTACTAAGATCAAGTCCAAGTGTCTGATTGATTAAATTAGAGTTAATCAAAATTTTTCTTGATTCTAATTTTGGTGAAGTGTTTTTGGCCCCAAGAATTTTTGTAGAATAGAGAGTAAATCCGGCAGTTTGAAGTATTGTAGCAACTACAGAAAGCATGTCTTCTGCATCCTCTTTGTTAATACCTGTTACTTCAACAAAGAGATTTTTTGTTTTTGGCGTAACAGTTGTTACTGCTGCATTGATAATAGGTGGAAATGATACTGTTTGTTTTTTTGAATCTATGATAATAGGAATGTTTATTGAATTTCCAAGTATCGCTCCATATTCTTTCCCTATATCAGTACTACTAAGAATTTCAGTTATTGAAAGTTCACTCTTTGAATTTAATGGAATAAATTTGTGATCCCTATTAGTAGTGGTATAAGTTAATGGAAAAATGATTTTATCTAAATCATGAATTCCGATAGATGATTTTTTTCTTTTTCTACCAATTCCAAAATGAAGATCCTCCTGCATTGCCATTAGTTGTTTAATCAAATTGTCATCAACACTTCCATTTTTTGCAATAATTCCAGTTACAAAGGGTCTGATTTTTGATATAGATGGATCTGCATGAATAACATAATTATTTGATTTTTTTATGTTTAATTTGAAAAGTCCTGTTTTGATTCCGAGTAGTCCTTGTAAACCAAGTGCAATACCTAAATCAGTGGAATAATCAGGTCTATTAGGGCTATACTCAACTCTTACTAGATCTTTATCTTCAGATTCAATATCAAGTCCTAAGAAAGGAAGGGAATCAGAAATTTGTTTTTTTGAAACTTTTCCAATTAATTTTTGCAGTCTAGAGTAAGATAGTTCAACTACTGGCATTTTGTTGTACTCCTCAACCAATTCAAATTATTGTTGTAAAATTCTCTAACATCATCCAAACCATATTTTAGCATTGCAATTCTTTCAATACCTCCACCCCAAGCAAGTACAGGTTTTGTAATTCCAAGAGGTTTTGTTACTTCAGGTCTGAAAATACCCATACCAAATAGTTCCACCCATTTTTCTAATCGATCATTGTAAACCATTGTTTGTAAAGATGGCTCTGTATAAGGAAAGAATGTTGGCCAGAATTTAATTTTTGTAATTCCTATTCTTCTGTAAAATTCTCGTTGTATTCCCATTAAATCACGCAAAGTAGCATTTTTACCAACTACGACGCCTTCAATCTGATTAAATTCTACTAGATGTTTGTAGCTTACTTTTTCATTTCTAAATACACGTCCAAGAGAGAATACTCTAGCTTCATCAGGTTTGTTTTCTGCAAGGTGTTTGATTGTTACACAGGTTGTATGGGTTCGAAGAACCATTTTTCGTGCTTCGTTAATATCCCAATTATATCGCCATCCTTTTTTATGAGATTCAGAAATTTTTTTGATTTGTTCTGAAGTTCCAATTTTTTTGGCAGATATACCATCAAGATAAAATGTATCTTGTAATTCTCGTGCAGGATGATCTTGAGGAGTGAATAATGCATCGAAATTCCAAAAGCTTGGTTGAGTCATACTACCAATTATTTCTGCAAAGCCTAATGTAACAAAGATCTCACGAATTTCATCAATAGTATCCTTTAGAGGATGAGTTCGTGCAACAAACACATCAGGCACTTTAGATTCAACATTAATCTCACCTGAAAAACCAGTAGTAATTTCAATAGATTTTGCAGTATCTGTTAATGATATTTCTTTTGTCTTAATCACATTTTCTATTATAAAATCAGGTCTTTTCAAAATAAAGAATAAATCATCAGCATCAATTTCATTTTTAGATATTTTATTTTCTCCAATTTGTTTTAGAGTTTTTTCTCCTGGAAGCTCAGAGGGAGAATTTTTTAGGAAGATTTTTTCTTCAGATGCATCTACCCAATTATTTTTTCTTGCTAATCCCATAGCAGGACCAAAAACATTTCCAAGTTCTTTTTGAAGATCTTGTAATTTTTTTGATTCATTTTTTAATAAATCAAGCAATCTCCTTTCAGGCAATCCTTTATGAAATGATTCTAATCCATTTTTTCCAAGTGATAGACTTATAGCTTGAGACTCGGTAACAACAGCTAAGCCTTTTAGTTTAAGCCATTCTATTCCACGGCGAATTTGGTCAGGTGATAGATTTGTAGATTTTTCAAGGTTTTCAGGAGTTTGTTTTTCATTGTTTTTCAAAGAAGTGATAATTTTTTTTTCAATCTCATGAAGTACCTGTGACATCAGCAGAAAGACTGAAAAAGACTTTTTAAACCTTAACCTAAGTCAAAATGAATGTCAGCTGATGACTTTATTGTAACTCCTTGGCATGTTGAAGGAGATATTGATTATGATAAGTTAATCAAAAAATTTGGAACCGAAAAAATTTCATCAGATATTCTTAATAGAATCAAAAAAACTACCGGTGAGGACCATTTTATGCTAAGAAGAGGCATTTTCTTTTCTCATCGAGAATTAAATAGAATTTTAGAGGATTATGATAAAGGTAAGAAATTTTTCTTATATACTGGCAGAGGACCATCGGGACATACTCATATTGGTCATTTGGTTCCTTGGGTATTTTCTAAATGGCTACAAGAAAAATTTGGCGTAAATATGTATTTCCAATTAACAGATGATGAAAAATTTTATGCAAAACAAAATCTCACTTTAGAAGAAACTAGTAAATTTGCATATGAAAATGCGCTTGACTTTATTGCTTTAGGTTTTAAACCAAACAATACAAAAATAATTATCAATACAAAAAATATTCAAACATTATACCCTATTGCTGCACAAGTTGCTAAAAAAATTAATTTTTCAAATACAAAAGCAGTATTCGGATTTACCAATGAGACAAATATCGGAATGATTTTCTATACAGCATTACAATCTGCACCATGTTTCATTGAAGATAAACCGGTTTTGATTCCATTAGGAGTTGATCAAGATCCTCATTTTAGATTAACTAGAGACATAGCTCCAAAAATTGGAAAACAAAAACCGGCCTTAATTCACAATATTATGATTCCCGGACTATCAGGACCTGGAGGAAAAATGTCAGCTTCGGATGAAAATGGAACTATCTATACAACTGATTCTCCAAATATAGTAAAGAAAAAGATCAATAAGCATGCATTTTCTGGAGGGCAGACAGATATCGAACAACATAGAAAACTCGGAGGGAATCCAGATATTGATGTCTCTTATCAATATCTTAGGATTTTCTTTGAACCAGACGATAACAAATTAAAATCAATTTATGACGATTATAAATCTGGAAAAATGCTTACAGGTGAACTAAAAGCAATATTAATTGAAAAAATAAATGACTTTCTTGCAATTCATCAAGAAAAGAGAGAGAAAGCAAAAGACCAGATTGATCAATTCATTTTTGAGAATTAATGAAAATCAAAATTAGATGTGATGATAAATATGAGGCTCAAAAGCTATCAAGCCTTCTATTTATCAAAGACAAGAATGAAACTTTCATTACAGCAATTCTAAACATATTTGATAATGAAATAGTTGTAGCATTAAAAGACAAATCAGCTCACAGTATTATTTTAAAAGATAAAGTGGATGTGGATATATTTGCAGATTTTATTCAGTCAGTTATCGAAAAAGAACACAAGATAGTTTCTACTGTAATGTCAGATGAATATGTAGAAATTGTAAAAGAGTGAATTAACCTGAAAATAATGTGTAAATTGCTACAATTCCAACCATTACAACAAGACTGATACCTAATGCTTTAAAGTCATTATTCATATTTGAAAAATAAATAATCATTATTAAAAATGTTAATAAATTCTTAAAAGGGATTTAAGGAATTATCTTGGAAAATACCTACTTTTTTTATTCATAGATTTCGGTTTTTTAAGTTCAGTTTTGGCTTGGGGTTGTCTAATTTCATTACAATTCAAACATAATACTCTCAAGTCTTTTCTGGCCAATTCTGGTTCAGAAATATACTTTCCCCATGATGAAGCAAAACCGCCTCTTCGAATACTATCAAATGCATCTTCATCATTAATATGATTAAATCCTAAAGCTCGTTCATCTTTAAATCCACAACTGGAGCATATTTTACCACCTAGAATTTCAAATAATTTTTCTTTTAAAGAAGAATAGAATTTTTCAGAACCATTAGAATAGAAACTCTCAGATTTTTTTAGGAATTTTTCACTTTTAGATTTAGTTCTTCTAAAATCATCTTGTCTAGATCTTGGTTCATCTCTGGAATATCTATCTCGAGACTCTTGTGGTTTATTTTTTTGAAAACATTCACTGCAATAAACAGGTCTGTTAAATTTTGGTTCAAATGGAATTTGGCATTCATCTCCACAATCACCACATGTTACAGTATGCATTTCGG
>JAGXTE010000012.1 GCA_018334095.1 Nitrosarchaeum sp. | reverse complement strand
AGCTGCAAAGACTCCAGTAACCACTGTTGCTAAATGGTTTCCAAGGTATCCCATAATTTATTTGAAAAATTCATTGTTTATAACAGTAATGCTAATGTCAAAATTTGATATTAAGTAAAAAGAAAAAAAGAATCTAGTTTATTCGTCTTCGTTAGATGTTTTAGGCATATCTGATTGTAAGATCTGGATTTTTTGTAGTAATTCAGTTCTCAAATCTCTTGCGACCCTTCTTACAGTAGGTCTTGGGACACCAAGTTCATCTACAACTTTGGTATAGATATCTTGCTTGTCTGTTACACCTTTGTCAAGATAAGAATTAATTGCTTCTTTAATGATCGTGCTTTGGTTTGTACGATTCAACGAATTCTAAATTTTAGTTGTTCTATATAAGACTATAACTTTTTGACATGATTTAATTTTTAATTCAAGTATTAATAGTTGGAAAAGTTTTTCATTTAGGGTATTCACGAATTACTAATTATTGTATTAACGAAAAACGTACAGATTATTATGAATTTTTCAAAAAAAAATAACAGACTATAAAAATTTTAATTTACTTGACACAAAAAGACTCTTATGATAATGCTGTTGATACTTCTCATTGAGTACAGCAATTATTGAAACAAACTTGGGGACAATTGTATTTAAATTACTTCCTGATTTGGCTCCAGAAACTGTAAGGAATTTTGAAAAATTAGCAAAAGATGGATTCTATGACGGTACACTTTTTCATAGAGTTATTCCCGGATTTATGATTCAGGGAGGAGATCCTAACACAAAAAGTGGAAATAAGAATACTTGGGGAACAGGCGGACCAGGCTATACAATTAAAGCTGAATTTAGTTCCAGATCACATCATCGTGGGATTGTTTCTATGGCTAGAGCACAAGATCCAAACAGTGCAGGTTCACAATTCTTTATTGTTACTACTGACAGTACTTTCCTCGATAGACAATATACAGTTTTTGGAGAAGTGACAGAAGGGATGGATGTTGCAGATAAAATTGTAAAGTTACAAAGAGATGGTAATGATTGTCCTCTTCAAGAAGCAAAAATGATTCATGTGAAAGTGGAATAAATGAAAATAAAGATAGTTGGTTTTTTCATAATACTGTTATTCATAATATCAATTCCCATAGTTTATGCCCAAGTATCTATTGATGAGAAAGCAAAACAAAAGACAGTTAATGTAACAATTAATGAATTGAATCAAATTCACGTTAAACATGAAGTTATTTCGTCAAATTCGCCTAAACAATTACAATTGATCAATGGAACTATAAATAATCTTAGCGTTACTGATGTTGAAGGAAACGAAAGACAATTCGGATCTTTTGGAAATAACGATGGCATTATTATTTTTCCCTCAGAAAAAAATATAGTTGTAGAATATGATCTTGAGGATGTACTAGTTCTAAAAAATAATGTATGGACTTTAAATTTTAGATATCTTCAAACAACTAATTTTATATTTCCAAAAGAAGTAGATCTAGTTTTTGCAAATAACAAACCAGTGTATTTAGGTGAGAATGTTGGAATTGCATGTCATGGTTGTCAAATGATTCTAGAATATTCAATTAATGAACCAAAAATATTAAAAAATATAGAATACAATAATAAAGATTTTTTAGTTGAAATTAGATCATTTGCAGAATTAGATAAATTCAATTTTAATCAATTAACTAAAGAAATTAATTTTCATGTTAAAGGAGAAAAACAATTTGTAACAGTAGTAGTTCCTATTCAACTATTACCAGAATCATATAATGTATTAGTAGATAATGAAAAAATTTACTTTCATGGATACATCAATAATGGAACACATGTATGGATCAACATAAGATCCGATACTACAGGTATGGTATCAATCATAGATACAGAAAGTATTGAACAAGTTAATTACAACATAGAAGATTTACCCATAATATCTAGCATGAATCAGAATATTATTGCTTTACTTGCGGTATTAATCCTAATTGGAGTTGTCGTTACCATAATTATCATGAAGAAAAAATCATTAATAGATTCGAAAGGTATTGAACATAATCATACTCAAGATACAGATAAAATTTAATATCTCAATAGACTATGAATGTATTTTTTAGATGATGTAAAACTATTCTCCACCTGAACCACAAGAACAAAAACCATATTCATCAATTCGAACATTACAGATTACACATTTTTCGCCATAATCTACTTCCCAAGGCTCTTTTCCATATAACTTAAAATGATCATCAATCTCAAGTGGGATTTCCCGTTTCTTTCCCAATGATTAGTATATGTAAAACAACTATACATAGATTATCGGAGAATAAACAATGAAAATTGAATGTGGGTGTCACTGTATCAAATGTAAAAGTACTAATCTTGAATCAAATAGAATTGGACCAATTGAGAAAGACGGATATTTCGATATG
Organism: Nitrosarchaeum sp.; assembly: GCA_018334095.1. Taxonomy (GTDB): domain Archaea; phylum Thermoproteota; class Nitrososphaeria; order Nitrososphaerales; family Nitrosopumilaceae; genus Nitrosarchaeum. The sequence goes on along the minus strand of JAGXTE010000012.1, from coordinate 18,170 downwards.
CATCATACATGTAATCAGTGTAACACACATTTTGATCATTTAGATGGAGAAATTTTTGAGAGTTGTGAAAAGTGTAAGTATAAAATTAGTTAGATACTAATGCGTTTTCAACAAAATAATGTGCTCTATTCTCTTTTGAATTTTTTAGAATTTCTCTATTAGATGCCATTTTTGCTAAAGCTTTTGATACATCTAAGGGACTAGCGCTCCAACCATATTCTCGAAGTTGTTGGACGGTTTCTGTTACGGTTCTAGGAGAATCAAAGAATTTACTAGTTTCTAATATTCTTAATTTTGCTTTGATTTCATGCGGTGTAATTGGTATGGGATCATTAAATTCTGGTTCAAATGCTTCTGCATCATCTAAATATTCAAGACCAAAGCGGTTAGACTCTATTGATTGATGTGGTTTTGTAGAAACCTCATTTGAATTTTCATAGATAATTTTTGCCTGATTTGCATGTATATGACTAGATATATTTTCAATAATTTCACCTAAAGTTTGATTATCAACATAGAAATCTCTAGACTCAACCTCAATTTCACTCTCACCAAGTTTGAGTTTTATCCTTGCCATCACTCATAAATTGTAAGGTTTTGATTTATTCTGCTAGCTCTAATCAGCTTCAAGATTAGATCAAAACTTTTACACATAGAAATGGGATTTTTTTCCTATTGAGTTAAAAAGCGATCTTGAGATAAAGTGATGTATGGTTTCCAAAGCCAAGAAAGTAATCATAATTATTGTTATAGCGTTAAGTCTATTTGCATATTCACAATATGTATTAGCCTCACAAATAGGCGTGAAAATTACTCAAAGTGATCTTCTTGAAGAGAATGAAAGTGGAGCAATTCATGATGTTGTATTAGAGTTTAACAATCCATCATTATTGTATTTGACTGCTGGTAAAACAGAGTTTTTTGTAGTAGCAAATGAGGAAATGATAGGAAGGGGGGATTTGAAATCATTTGTACTTCCAGCATTAGGAAGTAGTTCTGTAAGCGGTACGTATATGAGAGATTCTAATGTGAATGCACAAGAAGATTCAACAGTAAAAATAAGCGGTGTCATAAAATATGATATGATTTTTACTTCGATTGATGTACCTTTTGTATATTATCCAACACCTGATCAAGCAAGAGAATTTATACGTGAAAATTAGTTTTTTAAAGAATGTTAACTGTTTTTGGTTCTACTGCCTTAGATACAATTAGAACACCAAAAAAAATTTTAAAAGATGTTTTAGGTGGTGCTGCAACATTTGCAGCAATATCAGCAAGTAATTTTGTCGATACCGGACTAATAGCGGTAGTTGGAAAAGATTTTCCTGAAAGATATCATCAAATTTTAGCAAAATATCTTGATTTACGAGGCTTGACCATAAAAGAGGGTAAGACATTTCGTTATGATGGAAGTTATGATAAAACACTTAGCACAAGAGAAACTTTGAAGACTGAGCTAAATGTGTTAGCAGATTTTAAACCGACTGTTCCACAAGAATATAAAAAATCTCAATTTGTGTATCTAGCAAATAATGATCCTGATCAAAATTTAATGTTAATTAAAGAATTTGATAAAGTAAAGTTTTCAATGTGTGATACTATAGAATTTTGGATCTCTACAAAACGTGAATCTGTAATTAAGATGATTAAAGCTGTAGATGCAGTGGTCATAAATGATGAAGAAGCTAAATTACTAACAAAAGAATTCAATCTAATAAAATGTGCAAAAAAAATGATGGAGTGGGGTGTAAAATATGTGATTATTAAAAAAGGAGAGCATGGTTCAATGATGTTTTTTGATGATGTAGTATTTCCATCAGCAGGATTTTCATTAGAAGATGTAGTAGATCCAACAGGTGCAGGAGATTCGTTTGCTGGAGCCATGATAGGGTATTTAGCTAGTAAAAATTCAGTAAGGTTATCAGAGATCAAAAAAGCCGTTGTTTATGGAAATGTTTTAGGTTCATTTGCTGTTGAAAGATACGGATTAGATGGATTACTTCAAATTAAAAAAATAGATATCATGAAACGAGTGAAATTATATGAAAAAATGATTCGTTTCTAAAAAGATTTAAGTTTGATTATATCCGCAATTGGGTTGTATATTCTAAGATATGTCTGAAAAAAATGAAGATCGTTTAGATACTATATTCAAATTACAAAAGGGGTTATCAGAAATGATGAAATTAGATCGATATCCAAAAGATTCTGAAGGAAGAATTTCTGCATTATCTACAGCAATAATACATGAAGCAGTAGAACTACAAAGAACTACAAATTGGAAATGGTGGAAAACTCCAGTTCCATTTAATGTATCAGAAGCAAGAGAAGAGTTAATTGATATTTGGCATTTTGTGGTACAAGCATCCTTAGAACTAAATTTGACTCCAAATGACATTCTTGAAGAATATAAAAAGAAAAATGAGATTAATCGAGAAAGACAAAGAAACGGATACTAGTTTACATATTTTTTAATTGTTTCAAGATTGATTTCATTTATTATATTGACTAAGTTGATTTCATTCTGAAAATAATTTATCTCAGATTTTGTTGAAGTAAGAAAAGGATCAGGACTTAAAGAATTAATTATTCTCCCATGATCATTGATTCCATTTTCATATAATTTAATTAATGAATGACCAGATTTATGACCCCAAACTTCTTTGCCACAAACTATAAGCGTCTTTACTTTTTTATTTTGGTTAAGATATTTAATTATAGAATCAATTCCTTTGTTTTCAGAAAGTAATCTTCCAGCAATAGAAATATGATTCAAAAGTTCAGAATTTGAGATTTTTTTAAGTAAATCTATGCTTGAAAGTGTACAAATTGCTATTGAAGAATCAGGATTTCCTAGGTATGATTCTTCTGGAATTGGCAGTATAATCTTGCATAATTCTCCAATAGCATCTCCAATACTATTCATTGACTATATCACGAAGAGATTGTGCGATAAATTCAATATTTTTACTAGTAACTTTAGGATGTATTGGCAGAGACAAAGTATGAGATGAGGCCCATTCAGTTATAGGAAGTTTGATTTTTTGTTGGTAAAACGGCGTTTTGTGAACTGGGGTAGGATAGTAAGAAGCTGCACCGATTCCTTTTTCATTAAGTTTTTGCAAAATTTTATCTCGTTTTGAAGTTGCTATTGTGTAAAGATACCAATTCACATTTTCATTTTTTCGTTGATGAGGTAAAATAATGTTCAAATCAGAAATAAGTTTTGATAATAGATTTGCGTTTTTTTGTCTAGTTTTTAGAAAATCAGGAAGTTTTTTCATTTGTATTGTTGCAATGGCAGCACTTATTTCGGGCAATCTAAGATTTAATCCAAATATTTTTGTATCATATCCATGAACCATTCCATGGTTTCTAATCATCAATAATTTATCACGTAATTTTTTATTGTTAGTTCCAATAAATCCTCCTTCACCAGATGTCATTACTTTAGCAGGATACATACTCCAACAACCTAAATCAGAAAAGGTTCCAGCGTGTTTTCCTTTGTAAGTAGAACCTAAAGATTGGGCAGAATCCTCTATTACAGGTAAATTATGTTTTTTTGCAATTTCTAAAATTCTATCAATATATGCTACATTACCATAAAGGTGTACAGGCATAATTGCTCTAGTCCTTTTTGTAATCTTTTTTTGTAGATCATCAGGATCCATAGTATAATTTTCTTTCAATATATCAACAAAGACTGGTTTTGCTCCAGTAGAGACAACAGAATTGGCAGTTGCAACAAATGTAAATGAAGGAACAAGTACTTCATCACCTTTTTTGATATCTAAAGCATAAAGTGCAGCTTGTAAAGCAGCAGTACCAGAATTTACAGCAACAACATATTTTGATTTTATGAATAAAGATGCTGATTTTTCAAATGCTTGTACATGCTTTCCTCCATTATTGGCTGCTGATGTAAGTGAACCATTTTTAAGAATTGAAGTAACTGCATTAATTTCATCTTTACCTACAAATGGAACATTAATTGCAATTTTCAACAAGGAATCTCCTTAAAACTAGTCTATAAATCTCATGAAATAGGCATGAATTTTTATATTTCAAAATTAGGAAATTCGCATAATGAGTCAACATCATCTTGAAAAATCAGATACAGGGTACAAAGTTTTCCTATACATTTTCTATGTTTGTGGATTTATCATGGTCTCAAGTCTTGTTTTTGGAGTATACATTACTATGATAGAATGGATGGAAAATGGAAAATATGTTATGGGAGAAGCAATTCAGAATACTTTCATACCATTTGAAAATTTTGCCAGGGTTTCAACTTGGATATTCTTTTCTACAATTATTGGATGGTATTGTGTTTCAAGAATAGGATGGAGAAGAACTGCTGGAAATAAAATCATTGGATGGAGAATGGCATTACTTCAGCTAATGTTGTTAGGATTTGCGATTATTACATTCTATGAAGTATTATACAATTTTACAGTTTTAAACGCAGAGATCACAGCGGGTATGATTAAAGGTAATGCTCCCAATATAGACATGTTATCAATTGCATATCCCGATCAAAATAGACCATGGAACTTGGTTTTTGCAACAAAGGTTTTCCTTGCGGCATTCATAATTAGTGCTCATGCATTTTATCTTAGTACTAAACCAAGAAAAATCTTAGAATAGTGAATTATAATTTTTATTTAGATGCAAATAATTTCCCTAATTTTTCTTGATCAGCTTTAACTTTACCAAACGCTTTTCTGTGAATTTGATTACAAAATTTTACAGTTTCTGAACGTGGATTATTTTTTCTTGTTTCCTCAATAATTCTACCACACCAAAAACAATATTCTTTCTTAATAACTCCCAATTCCCACCCTAAAAATTTGGAATCATAGTATCCTTTTTCCTTTGGACGTATAGAATTTAGAAAATCACCTTTCTCTGATTTAACCCAAATATTTTTAATTTTAGGATGAAATGGTTTATTCCATCGTCTCTTTTTATCATCCCATTCTATATTATTTTCAGTACAAAATTGATAAAATTGTTCCTCAAAGTGTTTAGACACCATAATTCTATTCACAGTTTCGCCTATGAAAGCATTCCCAAAAGATAATCTTGTAAATTGACAATTGTTATCTTTCTATGAATTTTTAAGAATTCAGTGGCTTGTGAAGAGGAAATTAGTTTTTCTACTAGATGATACTATACTAAACATGGGATTGTTTGGAAGTTCTAATGAAACAAAATGTAAAAAATGTGGAACAATACTAACAGATCCTGAAAGGCTAAAAAAACATCAAGAAGTTGCACACAACAAGAAAAAGGAAAAATGTAGAGCATGTGGTTCAGAATTTGATTCTTCAGAAGATCTACGAAAACATAAAAAAAATTGCAAGTGAAATATTGTTTTTAAAAATTTAATTAATCATTAAAATTTGTGATATAGATTATCTATTCCTAATTTGTATAGTTTAGAAAGTTTTTCATTTGCTTCTTCTTTAGTTAGTAGATCTCTTTGAGTAAAATCTCGAAATTGTTCATTATATTCTATATCATCACTATGTCCAGAAATACAAAATAATCTTGATTTATTTTTTCCTCTATATTCTACTATTGTACCTCTTTTAATTAAAAAATCAATATGATTAGTTAGCGTTTGATGATCAATTTTTGCTTCTATTGATAAGTGCATAAAAGAAATCCAATTTTTATAAGTTGTAAATTTTTCTATTATTGAAATAATTCTTTGTTCGCTTCTATGCCATTTATCTTCAGTCATAATTATTATTCAATTCCTATGTTTACTATATCTCTAAATAATAAAAAAACTCAATCATTTAGATAGTCCTAATTTAGGTGTGCGTTTTAATGCTTTTTCTATTGCTTCCAAATTTGCAATTTCATTTTTTGAACTTATTGTTAATGTTTTTATCATTTCAGAACCTAACTGAACTGCTTGCTCAGGTAGTAGATCTAAGAATTTTTGTATTCCTTTTTTGTAGTTTTCAATTAGTTCTAATCCTTCTTCGAGTGTCATATTATTAATAATTCATTTAATAATTCAAATATTGCAAATATGAACTAAATCATATTTCAAATAACTTTATAGACCTACATCTCAGAAGTTGTTTTGATTTGGATATCACTGAAAAAATTGAATTAATTGAAAGACCTCCAACTGAAGAGATTGTTACACATGAAGAATTATTAGAATTGTTAAAAACAAATTCATCCCCAAAGCATTACATTGGTTTAGAGATTTCTGGATTTTTACATCTTGGTAGTTTAATTAGTACAGGTTTCAAAATTAATGATTTTGTAAAAGCAGGTGTTAAATGTACAGTTTTTCTTGCAGATTGGCATACTATAATTAATGATAAGTTAGGTGGAAATTGGGAAACAATTGAAAAAGTTTCAAAATACTATCAAGATGCTTTCAAGTTAGTTTGTCCAAATGTGGAAATTGTTTTAGGATCAAAATTGTATGAAGAAAAGACAGAGTATTGGGCTAATCTTGTTAAATTTACAAAACATATGTCAATAGCTAGAACTATGAGAACCCTTACAATCATGGGACGCTCAGAAGACGATACAAAGATAGATGTAGCTAAGTTACTTTATCCGGCAATGCAAGCTGTTGATATCCATTCTTTAGGTGTAGATATTGCTCATGCTGGAATGGATCAAAGAAAAATACACATGCTTGTAAGAGAGATTTTTCCTAAAATGGGATGGAAAGTTCCAGTAGCTGTTCATCATAAACTATTACCCGGTTTAACAAAACCAGCAAATGAAAATGGGGAATCAACAAAAATGAGCAAGTCAGATCCAAATTCAGGAATTTTTATTCATAATTCTGATGATGAAATTCAAACAAAGATCAAAAAAGCATGGTGTGAAGAAGCAAACATTCAGAATAACCCGTTATTAGAAATTTCAAAAAATGTAATTTTCCATGAATTTAATGAAATTAATGTAGAAAGACCAGAAAAATTTGGTGGAAACATGACATATACAAATTATAATCAATTAGAATCTGATTTTGCCGAAAAAAAATTACATCCGACTGATCTAAAACAAACAGTAGGAGAATATCTAGTTAAAGTGATTTCACCAATACGAGAAAAATTAAACCTTAGTGAAGAGTTGTTTAACGCAATTAAGAAAAATTATTGAATTTTAAGATTGGGGTTTGTTTGTTCTTCTAGATTATATTTTGATTTGTATCCTCTTGGATTAATCATCAAATCTTTGTAGGTGTAAGTAGATGAATTTCCGATAATCACTGTACTTATCATTCCCAATTGATCTGAATGGTTTGGAAGATTTTCCAAGTCGGTCATTACAATAGTTTGTGACTCTCTAAATGCGCCTTTAATTATTGCAACAGGTGTTGTTGGTTTTCTATACTTTAATAGAATTTTTCTTGTATCTACCAGTTGATGAATTCTTTTTTTACTTGCTGGATTATAAATTACAATTACAAAATCACCTTGTGCAGCAGCTTCAACTCTTTTAGTTATTATTTCCCATGGCACCAATAAATCACTCATACTTACAACTGCAAAATCAGTCATAAGTGGTGAACCAATAATTGACGCACATGAATTCAATGCAGAAACACCAGGAACTATTTCAACTTGTAGACCATCTTTAGGATTCCAATTTGTTGCTGCAAGTGTTTCATAAATTAATCCAGCCATTCCATAAATTCCAGGATCACCACTTGAAACAAGGGAAACTATTTTTCCAGATTTTGCCAGATCTATACATTGATGAGCACGTTCCACTTCTTGAGTCATGGCATAACGATGAACCGTTTTTCCTTCAATAAGATCTTGTACTAGGTTAACATATGTTTCATATCCAACAATTGTATCACTTTCTTCAATCACTTCTTTAGCACGAAATGTCATATGATCATGATGCCCAGGACCAACGCCGACAATGTAGAGTTTACCAGTCAATTTAACATTAAATTGTCTTTCAAGTAATTTATCCGTTTAGTGATTTTATTTTTATTGGAATGGATCTATGAGTGGACCGTTTATGATATGATGGCTATTCATTGGACGAGCTAAACTTACTGAAATGAGGTCATTTGCTTTGAAAGAATCAATATCAGATATGGTTTGGAGTACTTTTGCATCTTCGGGATTGTGCCATTCAACATTATAGATACGCCATATAGGACTATAATTTTTCTGATCATAATTTACACCTGCTATTCCTGGTTGATATCCTAGAGAACCTGAGCCTTTAATGCCATTTTGAAATTGAAAAAGATCAGCTGCAGAAGAATTTGCAATTAGATTGTCATATACTGGAGAAAATGGAATTCCCATTATTTCTGATGGACTAGAAGGTGTTGCACTGGTTATAATAGAATAGATTGTTTTACCGTCTGGACCCCACATACGATGAGCAACAAAAGTTACTGTCATCTCATCTTTGTTAATTTTAGTAATTTGACCTCCACTAAACGTTAAATCATCAGTGATTTTGGTATCATTTCGTACTAACATTTGTCCATTAGGCCAAATTATTTGAGGAGAATTGATTACTACTCCAGTTTTAGTAAATTCAATTCTTCCATCTTTTTCAGCATTAATTACATCTTCAATAGATTCTAGAATTTTTGCATTTTGACCTTTTTTCCATGAAACTTCAATTACGGAGTTTAGTGCGCTATACTTTGATTCTTGAACTGGAGTGCTTGAAAAAATTTCTTTTTGATGTCCATAAATTCCATTTCCTCTAACACCGTTATTAAAAATGAATACTTTTTGTAGAATCTCTTCAGGCATTTTTTCAATTAAGGGAGAAGTCTGTACTTTCCAATCTTGTTTTTCGGTAATTTTTTTGGAATAATCTTCTCTACTAGTATCTGTTATAATATAAAAAATAGAATTACCTTTGTAAAGTCCTTGATGCATTGGGATAGTTACTTCTACGTTTGCTCTAGATAACATTAATGATGGATCTTTTTCAACTTGTATTTTTTGCATAATTACTTCGGTTGGTTGACCTCTAATCCAACCATCAACACTCACAGTTGCAGTAAATTCTTTTGAATTGGAAGAGTGTAATGCCAAAGCAGCTCCAGTAAATTCAAACGAGTCTGATTTTGATTTAAGATCAATTAACGACATTGCGTAGATAGTTTTTCCATCTATGGTCCAAGTTGGTTGGCCCTTGACATCATTACCAGTAATTTCGTGTAAAACAACAACACCTACAGGCTCATTTGATGTAAATGTCATAGAACCATCATAAAGAGTTCCTTCATTTGGCGATAAAATCAATGATAGTTGATGGTTTTCATGTCCTTGACCTGGATCTTGAGATGAAATAATAGTTTTAGTAAAATTAATTTTTTTAGTAGAATTTGCATCAACGTAGCTGTTAGAGATAAAGGAAATTGTAAGAATTCCTGAAACAAAAATTCCTACAATTAAGACAATTACAAATCTATTCAATGAAATCATTTGAAGTTGTTCCCCTTAAATGATTTTATCTCTAGTTAATTTTATCCAATTCAAATGCATCATGTAAAGCCTGAACTGCCACATTAGTATCAGAATTTTTGACAACAAATGCAAGATTTAGTTCTGATGAACCTTGAGTAATCATTGCTACGTTTACATTATTTTTTTGAATTGCTCCAAAGACTTTAGATGCAACACCTACAGTTCCTCGCATGCCTAAACCAATTAGGGCAATAATTGCAACATCGGTAGTTACCTCTAGTTTTTTAATTATTTTTCCTAAAAGTTCCATTTCTAATGCATTAACTGCTTTATCTAAATCAGTATTCTTTACTACTATAGTGATACTAGATTCTGATGGATTTTGAGATATCATCATTACATTGATACCAGCTTTAGCTAGTGTTGCAAAGATTTTTGCAGCAGTTCCAGGATTACCGACCATACTACCTCCACGTATATCGATTAATCCATTATGACGAATACTGCTCACACATTTTACAGTATTTTTTGTAGAAATTGAAGGAGAGTCAGTTACAAGGGTTCCTTCGTTTTTTACATTAAAGGAATTTCGAATCTTCATAGGAATTTTTTTTGTCAATAATGGCTCAAATGTGCGTGGATGAATTTGTTTAGCTCCAAATAATGCCATCTCAATTGCTTCGACATAAGAAACCTCTTTGAGTAATTTTGCATTTTTTACTATTTTTGGATCAGCAGTCATTAATCCATCTATATCACTCATTAACCATATTTCATCAGCTTTGATGCATGTACCGATAATTGTAGCTGTATAATCTGAACCACCTCTACCAAATGTAGTTATGTGTCCATGTTGATCGGCTCCTGTAAAACCACCTATTACTGGGATTGTTTTCTTGGCAAATTGTTGATCGATTGTTTTAGAAACTCTTAATCTTGTAGTATCCATTAATGGAATAGATTCTCCAAAATTAGAATCTGTGACAATTCCAACTTCTTTACCTGTCAGGGATATTGATTTTTTATTCAAATCGTTAATTGCAAAAGAGATTAATTTTATTGAAAGGCGTTCTCCAAATGAGATCAAGTAATCCATAGATCTGGCAGTTACTTCTCCCAACAATACCATTCCTTCAATTAATGCAACAAGTTCTCTAAAATCTACATCTAATTTTTCTAACAATTTTTTTCTGATTGTAGATTTTTTTATTGTTTGCTTTGCAAGTTGTTTATGTCTATTGATGATTTTTGATGCTAGTTGTATGGCTTTGTTTTTATTTTCATTTTTTATAGATTGAGATATTTCAATTAAATCATCAGTGGTGCCACTAGTTGCAGAGCAGACAATTACTATTTGATTATGTTTGGATAATGTACTAACATAATTTGCTACAGTTTGAATGTCTTTTGCAGATGAAATTGATGTTCCACCATATTTTATTACAAGTCTCAATTCAAAGTACCTGAATCAGTTAATCTTTAAATGCTTTAACTTTCTACTCGTGGAGCCAAATAAAAGTGGATTCTGCCTATGTTTGCTACTTTGAATTCAATTCTAAGAGGTTTTGCACTAGAAAATTCACATGTAATTTGACCTGCCGTAGTACCTACTGCTTTAACTACAGGATTAAGATATTCGAGACTATAGGTACCAATACTATCCTCTTTTGAAGAGATTTCACCGATTTCATCTGTATCTTTCTCTAGATCAATTACAACTTCGCCTGAATCACCTTTTCCGGAAAAATCGGCTTTTGAATCAGATGTATGAATAGTTAAATAATCAGATACAACTTGGACGTCCCCTAAAATCTTATCAAATCTAGAAGATGATAAAGTAATTTTAGAATCGTATGGAATTTTTGGTAAAGGAGTATCAGTTGCCGAACTTTCAATTAAACGCATTTTGTATTTTTTATTTTTACCAACTGTTACAAGTAACATGTTTTGTTCAGAAATACTGATTTCAATACTATCTTTTTTATCTGCTCTTTTAATTAATTTAGAAAATTCATCTATTCTAACTCCAAATTTTATATCACTATCACATTCATATTTTTCAAATGCAGAGTTAGGCCAAGAAATATCTATTAAAGCTACATGAGATGGATCCATTCCACGAAAAGTAATTCCTTCAGCTGTTGCAACAAAAGTAGCTTCTTCTACAAGTGTAGATATTGCGGAGATGATTGCTTTTAGATCATCTGAGCCACTTGTTTTTGCTTCGAAAGTCAAACTAAATCTTTTGGGTTTTATGTTCCAGTTAAACGTTATGCGTAATTACGCCAAGTGTATCTACATTTAGAACATCTGTAGAATTGAGTTGTAGGTTCATCAGCGCTTCTAGTTTGTAACATCCACCAAACTGCTTCATCGTTACCACATTTTTCACATTCAATTTTTATTGTAGGTAATGTTTCAGTTCCTTCATTTTCTGCTAATACGTTGAATTGTGATTCCTCTTCTTCAACTACAGTTTTTGTTTGCATGGTTTCATTTCCTTCAACATAATTACATTTTGGACATTGGAGACCAGAATCACCTTTTTTTAATTTGACCTCACATTTGGGGCAAAATTTCATCTAATTTACCTTAATTTTAGAATTAAATAATTGTTTAAATTCATTAGCCATTTTTATTGCAGAATCTGTTGCTTTTTTGATTTCTTGTAGAGGTTTTGTGTTTGAGTTTATTCTCATCCAGCACTCATTAGTGAGAGGATGTTTCACAATAACGCCTGCAAAATCAATATTTGATTCCTTTAAAAGCTCATGTTGAATTATGTATAAAATTCCTATATCAGTTTCCGTAATAGAAAGGCTAATTTCCTTAGGTTCTGAACTGATTACTTGAGCATTCATGTATTCGGAAAAAGCACTTATTGTGGATATAAATCATTATGAGCGGACAGAATGACAGAAAGTAAGATTTCAGATATTGGTATAGTGAAAACCAAGGATGAATACGCATTAAACGACAATATCGAAGTAAATGTCAGTTTTAAGGTAGATGGGGGGATAAGAGATGCCTTCAATGAGGCAAATTGGACTAAAGCGTATAACAACAATGATGTGTCATTTAAGATGAAATACGGCATAAAACTGACTTCTGGGGGATTTAGGAAAAAGGAGGTCGGTAAAACTATTGACACTTATAGAAAGGCAGCAATATTTTGGACACGAAATCCCAAATTGGTTAATCCTCATAAAGATAGAAGAATATGGGTTCAGGTAGCCAAAAATTTCGAACCGTTTATTCGATTATCTGAAGAAGAGGTCAGACAAGAGTTGTTTGATTTTAATGAAAAAATTGTCATTAAAGCTTCTGAGCTAGGAAAAGGCAAACATAAGATCGGTGCTGAGGTATTTGCCTCGTGGCAAAAACATGACTATACAGAACCAGGAAATGTTAAAAGCAATTCTAAGGAAATTGAGATCACAATCAATTAGGGATATAAGGAACTTTTTGAGTCAATTATTATGGCAAAATATGATGGTCTGTTAGGACAACCAATACTTGAAGTTGAAGAACCAGACAAAGAAGGAGGTATCACCTTTATCTTTAAAGATAACAGATTTTTGTTCATTAAAGTCGTGGACGGAAAAATAGATGCTGTATCAATTCCAGAATAGGTGAAATGAATGGATAAATTTGAACAAATTAAAATGATTGAATTAGTAAAGGTTGAAGATCCTGATTCAGATGGTGGAATTACCCTTGTATTTCAAGAAAATAAAATACTAAAGATAAAGATTGTAGATGGAAAACTAGTATCACAATTTATGTGATCTATTTCCTATATGTTTTTCATAGAAGGTAATAGCTAATTCTTGTACTTCGGATTGGATAGATCCTGGTCTTTCGGTTCTAATTTTTTTAATTGCATCTTTTGCAGGATAATTTTGATACTTTACCAAATAGCAAGCAAGAATTGTTCCAGCTCTTCCCATTCCAGCTGCGCAATGAACCATTACAGCTTGATCCTTTGAAATTTTTTTATGGATAAAATCAACTGCTGTATCAATTCTATCCATGTCAGGAGCTGTAAGATCTGGGGTTGGGACATGTAAATAACCAATAGTACTTACCCATTCTTCAGGTAAAGCATTTTCGGTCATAGTTACAATTGATGTAACACCTTGTTTTAGAATCCAATCAAACTCATCAAAACTTGTTGGTATTCCAGAACCTGCAAGTTTGTTTTCAATTAACCATGAGAAATTAGTTGGTTTTTTAGTAATTTTACCGTGAACTTTTCTCCAAATATTTCCTGGTTTACTCATAAGTAATGTGTGATTTTCTATATTTTTAGGATTGCGAAAAGTGATGCACCTTATATGGGAAAATCATCTATAATTAACTGAAATGAACAAAGAGGCAATTCTTTATGAAAAATTACCTAACAAGAAAGTACGTTGTACTGCTTGTGCAAGATATTGTGAGATGAGTGAAGGCCAGATAGGATTATGTGGAATTCGTGGTAATGAAAATGGAAAATTAGACTTATTTGTATACGGTAAAGTAATAGCAGGTCATGTTGATCCAATAGAAAAAAAACCAGTCATACATTACAAACCTGGATCTAAAGTATTTTCAATTGCCACCACTGGATGCAATTGGCTTTGCAGATATTGTCAGAATTTTGACATTAGTCAGAGAAGAAAAGTAGAGGGTGTAGATATGACTCCTGAACAAGTGGTACAAACAGCATTAGATAATGGAGCTGATGGAATTGCGTATACATACAATGAACCATCCATATTCATTGAATTTGCTAGAGATTGTGGGGTAATAGCACATCAAAAAAATCTTTACAATGTATTTGTCTCAAATGGATATGATACTCCAGAATCAGTAAATATGATGGAAGAATTTTTAGATGCTATAACAATTGATTTCAAAGGTAATGCAGAACCTAATTTTACAAAAAAATTTATTGGAGTTCCTAATCCTCAACCTATTTTTGATACATTATTAGAAATACGTGATAAGACGAAGATTCATGTAGAGATTACAGATCTTATTATTCCAAAAGTAGGGGATAATTTAGAATACGCAGAAAAATTATGTAAATTTATTTATGATCAATTTGGTCCAGAGATGCCAATTCATTTTTTACGTTTTCATCCAGATTATAAAATGATGGAATTTGATTCTACTCCTGTTAAAACTTTAGAAAAACATTATGAAATTGCAAAAAAAGTTGGATTAGAGTATGCTTATATCGGAAATGTGCCAGGTCATCCTTTTGAGCATACTTATTGTTCTAAATGTAATAATATTGTAGTTAAGAGATATGGTTTTGATATTGAAGGCTGGAATCTAGACGAGAAAAATAAATGCCAGTTTTGTGGAAATCATGTTCCAATTATTGGTAATTTATCTAAAAATTATAAAAAAAATAGATTTCATTTTGTTCATTGAATAGCTATTGCTCTAACTGGAGAACCAGTTGCATCTTTTAGCTTTAATGGTAAGATTACAAAATCAAATTGTTTTGAAGAAATTTTATTCAGATGTGATAGATTCTCAACAATTAAGATATTATTTTTTGCAAGTATTTTATGAACTTTAAAATTTTTATCTTGACCCAAATCTATACTAGGTGAATCAATTCCAACCAAATTGATCTTTTTTGAAACAAGATATGTTGCAGCTGATTCAGATAAACCAGGATTATTAATAAAATAATAATTACTATTCAAGTTTTTTTGCCATTCAGTATAAAAAAATATGGATGAATTTTTTGGAATATCACCGTGTTTTCTTTCAAATAAAATTAAATCATTTTTGGTAATTGATTGATTTTTTCCTTTTTTAATTTTAATCAAAATGCCATTTCCTACTAATCGATCAAGTGGAATTTGATGTATTTTTATTCCATTTTTTACAAAATGGTATGGTGCATCAAGATGAGTTCCAGTATGGGAACTGAGAAATAATAATTCAAGATTATACTCATCATCTTTTAGTGTCGACCAAAGAATGAATTGTGGTTTTGGTGAATCTGGAAAAGTAGGAATAGATGCAGATATTGTCAATGTAAGATCTAGTGGTTTCACATCAGTAAATTACGATGGGGATTAATCAGTTTTTGAGATCTATGAAAGGTTAAATAGTGTTTTATGAAAAACTGCAATGTGCCTACTGCGTATGTTTTATTGAATTCTGACCTAGGATCTGATGAATCAATTATAGAAGATATCAAACGTATTCTTGCTACGGAAGACATTGAGTATGAAGTTCAAGGAGTTTATGGAGTATATGATATAGTCTTAAAATTATCATCTAAAGATGCCGAAAAATTACGGGGAATTATTACAAATAAAGTTAGAAAAATTGGAAAAATTCAATCAACACTTACAATGATGGTAATAGAAGAGCAAGAAAAATCATAGATTTTTTATTGCATTAACAACCTCAAGTATTTCAGATTCAGTATTAAAAAAATGAGGTGATGCTCTTACGATCTTTTGTTCTAAAATTTCTCTAACAGCCAATACAATATTTTGTTTTTCTAGTTTTTCTACAATTGTTTGTGGGTTTTGTCCATCAATATTAAAAGAGACAATACTTGTTCTTTCTTCAGGATTTTCTGGCCCATATAGAATAATATTTTTTACTTTAGATAATTCTTCTCTTAAAAGATTTGAAAGGTAAAGATTCTTTTTACGAATGTTTTCCATTCCGAATTTAAGAAGATAATTTGCAGATGACTCTAAACCAACAATTCCAACATAATTACGAAATCCTGTTTGAAATTTATCTGGCATGTCTTTGAATGCAAGATTTGTTTTATCATAAATCATTGCTGATTCTCCTCCAATAGTCATTGGTTCTAGTAATTCGTGTGATTTTTTGTTACAATAAAATAATCCAGTTCCCATAGGCCCACATAACCACTTTGAACCATTAAATGACATAAAATCACATCTAGTTTTTTTTACATCAAAATTACCTATGCAGCCAATGGTTTGTGCACTATCAATGAAAAATGAGGTATTATTTTGAAGTATATTTCCAATTTTTTCTACAGGCAATATTGATCCAGTATTGTATAATGCATGACTAATAGCTACCAAGGTTGTATCATTATCAAGAAGAGATTGAAATTCATCAAAATTAAAAAAACCGTTTTTATCTATGGATAAATTTTTAATTTTAGTTTTTTTCTGTAATCTAAGCCAAGGATAGAAATTTGCATGATGTTCATGTGAAAATCCACGAATTATAATATTAGAATTTTTTTCAAATGAGAGTCCATTGGCAACTATGTTTATTCCATCTGTAGTACTTTGAGTCAAAACAACTTCTTCTGGTTGGCTATTGATAATTTTTGCAATAATTTTTCTAACATTTTGTAATTTTTCAGCTATAAATGGTTGAGAATCAATTGAATCAGGCCCCATGGAATTGTATGAAATTTGAAAATCTTTCATGGCTTCTATGCTTTGTAAAGGCATTAAAGAAACAGAAGCATTATTTAGATAAATTTTACCAGAATTATGAAAATCTTCTGATATGTCTTTTGAAGTCAAATTCATTATTATATCTGTAATATACTAAATTGGTGTTGGATAAAAATCCTCAACAGATTTTAGATAATGATTTAACATATGTAAAAAAGGAATTTTCAATTAAAAATCCAAATATGATTTTATGCTCTGAGCCTTTTCTGAAAGCAGAAATTTTAAATGAATTAATTGACTCTGTCTCTTATCCTGTAATTGTTTTAGATTTTGATTTGCTCTATAGTGGTTATGTAGTTTCAGAATTGATTAAAAAAAATGAGAGAGTGGAAATTTATCGTCCAAGTAAGATTGATTTGAAAAAAATTATATCTGAAATGGCGAATAGAATATCAAGTGAAAAATTCTTGATCATAATTGATTCACTTAATGGATTCTACAACATATTTGATGAAAAAGAATCTGGGAGATTCATTAATACGTCATTAATGCTACTTTCATCAATTTCAAGAGAAAATGGCTCCTCAGTAATAATTACAGCGATAACACGAAAAAATGATGGTGGAGAATGGATTCTTTCCCCAGGAGGTAGACATATTATTGATTCAAAAAAATCTGGAATGTTTCATCTCAAAAGAATTGATAATAGTATGATGATTAGTTCATTAAATCAAACAGGAATTACTGAAAAAATATTCAAAATTGAATTATCCAACATTTAATGTACATTATAGCGATCAGAATTTTAAACGGTGTTATAAAATTTGAAACGCCGTTATAGAACACATTTTTTGGGCAAATTATATTAAGAGCAAAAGCAAAAGAAATTTCGTTATGCCAGTAGGAATTATTCCAGACATCAGCGAACAAATGTGTATCGGATGCGCACTATGTGTAGAAATCTGTACAACATTAGGACCAGATGTACTTAGAGTAAAACCAGTCGAAGGCTGGAAGAGAGGAAAAGCATTTGTCTTTTACCCAGAAAGATGCATCTCCGATGGAGCATGTATCGGTGTTTGCCCAACAAAGGCAATCTTTTGGATGAGACCAATGGACTTTACCGTTGGACAACCAGTTCCACTCTACAAGAACTCAGTCTTCGTTAAAGGTTGGACCGAATTAATCGATTAGATTAGGTCATCATTTTTAATTTCTTTTTATTATTTTAGAGGTTAACAGCACCAGCTTTTCTTGTTGGAAGGTCTGGTTTTTTCTTCAGCCAGAATAAAATACCTATGAATAGAATTGCAGG
>JAGXTE010000011.1 GCA_018334095.1 Nitrosarchaeum sp. | reverse complement strand
GCAATTCTTGGTCCTTCATATTCAATTTTTGTTACTTTAGCTTCTTTGGGTATACTTTGCAGTATGATCGCCATCATATTTTGGCTAGGAGGTAATTCTTTTTGTTGCTGTTTTCTTTGCATTAAATCACTAAAGTTCGATGACTGCTTTCTTTTGTTCTTCAGTCAAAAGACGGAATCCGTCTTTATCCATAACTGCGATGTTAATTCCATCGCCAGTACCAATGTTTCTAACTATTGCGGCTTTTACTGCTCTTAGAGCAATTTTTTTTGCTTCTTCTACTGTTAGATCTGATCTATATTCTTCTTCTAACAAACCATATGCTACAGGAGAGCCACTACCTGTTGTCACATAAGATTTTTGTTCAACTGAACCAAACATGTCGATATTAAATAATGCAGGACCATTTGCATCATAACCACCAACGAGAATATCAGCCATGAATGGATAACCACGATTCTGATGAAATATGAGAGAGCAGAGTCTAGCAAGAGAATGAATTGAAATCGGTCCCTGTTTTTCTACTCTATGAAGATTTGAATGATAACGAAGTATATCTACAATGTTTTGAGCATCTGCTACACCTCCAGCTAAAGTCAAGCCTGCGTGTGCATCAATTTTTTGAATTTTCATAGTGTTGTTATTTGCTATAAAATATCCAGCACTAGCTCTCATATCGGCGCATAAGACAACACCGTCTTTAGCCTTGATACCTACAGTGGTAGTCCCGTGCAGAATTTTTTCTTCAACATTATTTGACAAAATACACCTATTAGAGATATTAGGAAATGCATGACACCCTTTTAAATAACTTTTTGTTCCATTGAAATGATAAATAATGACAAAAAGTCATGATCGTATGCAGTCGCATACGATGGAACTACCCAGGCTTATTGAGATTGGGGAGAAAAACATGGGTGATTTTGGAAAGTTTGTTAATTCTCTTAATAAATCAAAAAAAATTTCGTTAATCAGCGGAACAAATGTAACAAAAATTATTCAGAAAAAAATTGAAAGTTCATTAAAATCCAATAAAATAAAATTTGTTTGGCATATGTCTGGAAATAATACAATTCCAGCCATAAATACGATCCAAAAAGACGTAAAAAAAGATCAAAGTGATTTGATTGTAGGTATTGGAGGAGGTCGTTCCGTAGATACTGCTAAAATGATTGCATTTAACCTAGATAAGCCATTTGTAAGCGTACCAACTGCTGCTTCGCATGATGGAATGGCAAGTCCATTTGTGTCCATTGTTGGTGATAAACCTCATTCTATTGTTGCATCAGCACCGTTAGGAGTATTTGTAGACATTGACATAATTCGTAAAGCCCCTCCAAAACTTTTAGCTAGCGGTTGTGGTGATCTTATTGCAAATATTATAGCAGTTAAAGATTGGCGGTTAGGACATGAAAAAACAGGTGAGTATTACGGTAGATATTCTGCAGATTTAGCATTAATGAGTGCAAAGATTGTTATGGAAAATTCAAGTTATTATGCTAAAAACGGATTAGATGTAAGAATAATTGTTGAAGCATTGATTAGTGCAGGAGTTGCATCTTGCATTGCAGGTAGTAGTAGACCATGTTCAGGAGCAGAACATCTTTTTTCACATGCTTTAGATAAGATTGCACCTGGAAGAGGTCTTCATGGAGAGAAATGCGGTATTGGTTCTATTATGATGGCAAAGTTACAAGGACAAGATTGGAAAAAAATTGTAAAAACGTTAAAAGATGTTGGCGCACCAACATCAGCCAAACAAATTGGATTAAAATCTGAAGAAATTGTAACTGCTCTAATGATTGCACAAGAATTAAGGCCTGAAAGATATACTATTTTAAAAGAAATTGAAATGACAGAGAAAAAGGCATTGAATCTTGCAAAAGTAACTAATGTAATTTGATTTAAGCTGTTTTTGGTTCTGGTGTTTTTTCTTCTTTAGTTTCAGCTTTCTTTGTCTGAGTTTGTTTATTTACATGTGTTTCAATAAAGTTAACTTTCTCTAACGATGGAACAAATTTGAAAATATCTAATTGTATAAAGTGTTTCATAATTTGAAGCCCATCTGCGCGCAGTATTTCTTCAGGAATTGTGATGTTTACTTCTTTATCTTTTAATTCAAATGTAATCTTGGAATCTTCTAAAGGTAGTCTATTTTTTAGAATACCATCAACTTTATCGTTTGGAGTTTCAAGTGATTTTACTACATTAACATCATAAAGAATTGTTTTACCTGCGTATCTGTGATTATAATCGATTTGAACTCTGCCTGAACCAATATATCTTATAATTCCTCTTTTATTATCAACCTCAATTGTATCACCTACCGAAACTTTTTCTGCATCTTCACCAAGTTTTCTAATTGGAATCATTCTAACTTTACCTGAGTCACGTTCTCCAAATCCCTTGTCAGGTGTAACTTCAATTGTGAGTTTATCACCAACTGAAGTTTTAGCTAATGCTTCATCTAATCCTTTGAGAACAGGATACGATACTTCACCAATTGAAACAAGTTTTGGTTGATATTTTACATTTGATTCATGAATAGAATGTTTTTTTGCATCTTCTTCTATAGTAGTATCAAAAACCTCTGCATTATCTTTAACCTTAGCAGTATAATCAATTAGTATCAATGAACCTTTATTGAAAGTCAATGTGATCGGTCTCGAATTTCCTTATATTAAGTTAACATGGATTATAGAGCTTTTAGTTTTTCTTCAGCTGTTTTGAGACCTGCTTGGGCATCTGCATCATAACCCATCATTGCTAATGTTGATGAAATTGCAGATATTGTTCTCATAACATGATATTTGTTAACTTCTCCCATACATCCTACTCTGAAGACTTTACCTTTGAGATTTCCAAATCCTCCAGCTACCAACACTCTGAATTTTTCAGCTAATGTATCTCTGAAAATTTTGTCTTCTAGACCATCTAAGTAATTTAATGCAATTATGGATATTGAACGATCTTCTTTTTTTGCAAATGGTGTTAAACCTATTGCACTTAAACCAGAATAGAGTGCATCAGAACAAATCTTATGTCGTTTGAATACATGTTCAAGTCCTTCTTCTAACATAATTGATAATGCTTCTCTGTATGCATAAAGTAAAGGCAATGCTGGAGTAAATGGAGTATGTTTTGATTCTTCATAATATTTGAAATATCTTGCTAAATTGAAGTACATTGTAGGTGGAGGATTAGCAATCATGTATTTTTTAGCTTTAGGACTAATAGATATTGGAGAAATTCCAGGAGGTGCAGCGATTGCTTTTTGTGCACCAGTCATACATACATCAATATTCCATTTATCAACTGGGAGATTTACACCTCCAAGAATAGAAACAGAATCTACAACATACATTGCATCATTACGTGATGTTAAATCAGATATCCTATCTAGATAATTTACCATTGTTCCTGTAGATGTTTCATTGTGAACAACATAGAATGCTTTGACATCTTTGTTATTATCAAAAGCTTCTTTTATTTTATCAAAAGTTGCATTTTCTCCAGGAGGAGTTTGAAGTTTAATTACATGAGCTCCTTGAGCTTCAATTAGTTCTGCAAGTCTACCACTAAATTCTCCATTTACAGGAATTATGATTTTGTCACCTTTTTTTACAATATTAATTACACTTGCTTCTACTGCTCCAGTTCCTGATGCAGATAATGCAACTATATCATTTTTAGTTTGAAAAACTTGTTGTGTTTTTTCAACTACATCTGTGTATAGTTCAACAAAGTCATCACTTCTGTGATTTATAATTGGAGCAAGCATTGCTCTCATAACTCTATCAGGTACATTTGTAGGACCAGGAAGCATCGATAAATATTCCAATTTTATATCTCCAACGTAGCTTTCTAATGAGGTTTATTTATAATTAGAGATTTTTCAATCGTTGTTTACCACTTATTTTATTCAAAAAATGTTTAGTTCCTTCAGGGACAAGATCCTCCCATTTTTGATCGGATATTATCATATTTCGAATATTTGTTCCAGAGAGAATGTCTCTTTTGACAAATGGAATTGATAGTACTGCAACATTACGTTTTGAATAAAGATGTCTAGTTAATTCATCATTAGTAAAAATAATATCAAATTTTGGAACTATTGTATTGATAAGTTCAATCCATTTAATGTGGTTATCCAGATCTGGAATAAAATAAATTTGAATTCTTTGTTTCATAGTATCATCAATTGAAGATAGAATCATTTCTTTTCGTTCTTCAGCAGAAAATGGATTGTTTTTATCTAATGATTTATTGGAGCTGCCTAATCCTACCCATAATTTATCAACTTTGGATAATGCAAAACGTAAAGCATCTAAATGACCTAAGTGAAATGGTTGAAATCTCCCTATCAGTAATCCATCCATACAAAATAATTAGATAATTTCTTTTTAAAAAACTATCATAAAGTGCTGAATTATAAGAAAATACATGGAATTTCTAAAAATTAACGGTGAATTTGGCGAAGGCGGAGGACAAATAATTCGTACTGCAATTACGTTGTCATGTATTACGAAACAATCTGTAATAATTGAAAATATAAGAAAAAATAGAAATGTTGTAGGATTAAGACCGCAGCATCTTACTGCAATTAAAATTCTACAAAAAATTTGTGATGCAGATGTGGAAGGAGCAAAAGTAGGATCAACAAGTTTAAAATTCATTCCAGGAAATGTCAAAAGTTGTAATCTAATTGAAGATGTTGGAACTGCAGGAAGTATATCTCTCATACTACAAGTATTGATTCCAGTAGCTGCAATATGTCAAAAAAAAATAAATTTAACAATCAAGGGAGGTACAGATACTCTTTGGAGTCCTACAATTGATTATACTCAATATGTTTTGAGAGAAGCATATTCTAGAATGGGAATTAAATTTTCAATGAAAGTAATCAAACGTGGTTATTATCCTAAAGGTGGTGGGGAAATAAATTTAGAAGTTTTACCATCCAAAGTAAAATCAATTACACTAAATCAAAGAAAAACAAAAAATGTAAAATTGTTTTGTTCATTTTCTAATTTACCAATTGAGCTAATAAAAAGAAATGTTGAAAATTTTGAAAAAAAATTAATTGAAAAAAAATTCAATGTTCAATCTCAAATTAATGAAGAAATTGCTATTGATTCAGGAGCATCCTTGTTGATTTGTAGTATTGATGATGAATCAATAAATGGGATTGATTCAATTTTTGATAAAAAAACTGAACAATTTAATTTGGATCTAGAAAGTTTTATTAAAAATAATCTTGGCGTTGATGAACGACTAGCAGATATGCTTGTTTTACCAGCATGTCTTATTGATGAACTGACAATTTTTAGAGTTAAAAATATTTCAAAACATCTAGAGACAAATTTGTTTGTGGCTTCAAAAATAACTGGTTGTAAATATGGAGTAGGTAAACTAAATGACGGGTTTGAGATTAGAATTGAAGGTATTTCATACGCCAGCATCTAGTAATGCTGCAAAAAATAGAATTGCTACAGATAGGATTACAGTAATTTCTCCAAGTATGATAATTTTTTTTCTTAGTTTTTGAATTTGTTGAGTTGACATTTGTTTTGACATTATTTTTTCTTCTACATCTTTTCTAATTACTCTAACATGGATGATATATGTAATGATTAATGCTATGACTAAAATTATTTTTATAATAAGAAAATTACCATAGCTTGTTGCCATTAACAGATCAGGTTTACTCAACAATACATGTGAATTGTATAATCCAGTTCCCATTAGAATAATTAATGATGGTACAGCAATTTTGTTGAATCTCTTACCAACTTTAATCATAATTTGTAATCTTTCTTCAATTGAACCATACATTGTTTTTAGAAGTGGTGAAAAAACAATTCCAATAAAAAGAGAGCCACCCACCCAGATTGCAGCTGCAAGAAGATGAATCCACATAATTATTGCTTGTTCTAATGGAGTCATACTGTTTCATATTTCAAATCAAATATTATGTATTTGGATCTTGACAACGTTTTTTAGTTGTTCATAATCTGATATCATTGAATTGGGATTACAAAGTAAAATGATAGTGTATGCTTCTATAGCAGGATTATTTGGATTGATGGGTATCATCATCTGGTATGCCAGTCTTGATAATTCACAGTTAGAACAAGTTGAAATTCAATTATCTAGTGTAGAAGTAAAAGACGTTAATTCGATTGAAAATTCTGCAAAATTAGAAATTGTTTTTCTTGTAAAAAATCCAAGTGAAAAAACTTTTACAGTTCCTGTTATTGGATACCAGCTTTATGCAGATGATCAATTGTTGGGTTCTGGTCAATATTCTACTGAAGATATTGCCATGCCTGGTAGGGCAGTATTTTATCCGGATTCAGAAATTCCATTGAAAAACACTTTTGTTTTAATAAAATCTGAATTAAATTCAGAAATATATCAAGCTGTTTTGGATGGTAGAATCAATAGTTTTAGTGCTGAAGGAATCATAACTACAGAAACGTCTTGGAGCTTGATAGAAAAAGAGTTCAAGTCTTCAACTTAAGATAAAGAGTGGGCCGAGTGAGATTCGAACTCACGATCACTGCCATGTCGGGGCAGTATCCTAACCGGCTAGACTACCGGCCCATTGAAGTAAAAGATTAGGTGCAGGCATTATTAACGTTTAACAAAAGAAAGGATTGAATAAAAAGAAGGAAGACGGTTAAGAATTGACAGAAGATTTTACAGAAGAGGAAAAAAAAGGTCTCTATAAGGCAATATATTCTAGAAGAGATGTCAGATCACATTTCACATCAAGATCTATTGATGATGTTGTTTTAGCTAGAATTCTAAATGCGGCACATCATGCACCATCTGTTGGTTTTTCTCAGCCATGGAATTTTATTTTGATAAAAGAGATGATTACAAAAAGGAAGATAAAAGATTCATTTGAGCAAGAAAAAAATCGTTCATCCAAATTAATTGAAGAACCAAAAAGATCAAAATATCTTTCGTTTAAACTTGAAGGAATTTTAGAATCTCCGATTAATCTATGTGTAACATATGATCCAACCAAATTTGGTCCATTTGTGATTGGTAGAACAAACATTCCCGAGGCAGGATTATACAGTGTATGTTGTGCAGTTCAAAACTTATGGCTTGCTGCAAGAACCGAAGGAGTTGGGCTTGGATGGGTCAGCATTCTTTCAAATGATACACTTAAGGAAGTTTTAGAATTACCAGAACATGTTGTTCCGATAGCATACCTATGTTTAGGATATGTGGATGAATTTGCACAAAAACCAGATCTTGAAACTGCAGGATGGCTTCCGAGACTTGATCTGAAGGATGTAGTATATTTTGAAAAATGGCAAGATACTGAGAATATAGAATGGAATCAAATTCAAGAGATGATCAAAACTAATCTTGATTACGCTTAAATAATTACAAATGTTTTTTTTGCTGGGCTTGTGGCGCAGAGTCATTTAAGACGCGAAACTTGGATAGCGCAGTAGCCTCCTAAGTTACAGGTCGAGGGATCGAAGCCCTCCAAGCCCGTTTTTTAAAAAATTATTATTGCAACTTAAATACAGTTGTAAATGGTCAGAATTATGAAAGTTGTAGTAATTTCAGGTAGTCCAAGAAAAAATGCAAATACTCAAGTGATAATGAAATATGTTTTCGAATATACTAAATCAAAAAATGCAGATACAGAATTTATCAATCTTTCAGACGGACAAATTGAATGTTATAGAGGACCAGAAGAAGAATATAATGAGCAAACAAAAAATGCAGCCAAAGATATCACGGATGCAGATGTTTGGTTGATTGGATCTCCAATTTACAATTCATTTTTTAGTTCTGCATTGAAAAATTTGTTTGAATATATCAATTATAAAAAAACTGAAGGTAAAGTTGCAGGCATAGTAATTTTAGCCGCAAGTAATATTGGATTTATTGATGTCCAAACACTCATCACCCAATTATTATCATATTTTAGAGTAATTGCCAATCCTAAAGCGGTGTTTCTCACAACAGAATCAATATCAGAAAATGCTATATCAAAAGAAGATGATAAGAAAAGATTAAGAGATATGGTAGATGAGACTTTGAAAATGGCCTTTAAATTACATCAAGATTAGGTTGTAAGTATACAACTTTGAAAATTTTAACAGTGTAATTTCCGTCAAAGATTTTAGTTATTTTTCCATTATTGGAATCTAATACCCTAAATTTGTATTCATACGAGCCATCTTCATTTACTACAGTTTGTGCAAAGTGTACTGCACCAACACTGTTTCCTGAAATAGCTTCATCGTTATCAAATATCTGAATAATTACAGGATGACCAGCAACATGGTTTGCAATTTTTCCTTCAACGAATCCCCAAGGAAGTTTATTATTTTCAGAAATTTGCATTTGTAAAGTTGTTTTTTCAAGTCCAATGGAATTATTAATCGGGGTAATTTCTGTTTGTGAATTTATTGATTCAGCAAACGAAATATTAGTTGATAAAACAGTAGTAAAAATTATTGATGCAATAACGCTTGCAAAGATAATATTTTTGGACATATCTGTAATTACATTATTTAGTTTAAAAGATTTATTCCAATTCATCAAAGGTAAAAATTAAAGAGTCAAATATTAACATGACGTAGAAATTATACTAAATATGGAAAAAGATCCAACCGAGTTTTGCTCATGTAAATGCCATTATGGTGGTGCCGTTAGTTGCCCATGTTGTAAGAGCAAACATGGGATAGTATGTAGTCACTGTAACAAGTAGATCTATTTGCTTTTTGATTTACTTTTAGATGCCAACATCTTAAGATTTGCAAGTTCTGTTTTTAATGATTCAATTTGAACTAAAGTTTGTAAATTTGAAATTTCTTGGTTTAGTCTTTCAATTTCACTATCTTTTAGTTTTACACTTTCTTTGAGTTTATTTAGTTCCCCAGACAGTTCATTTTGTGCTACTTTAATTTCAGTAGGACTGACTTGTTTTCCATCTGATGTGTAAATTTGAGTTGTCTGTGAACTACTCAAGCTTTTTTTTTCGTTATGATTTTCATGGGTTTCAAATTTATGCATGTAATCAGCACTCTTTTGAGAAATCCAACAAGTAAATGTAAGGAACCAAGTTATCGGCACAGCCATAATAAACACAAAATTTAGGAGAGGAGCAAAATCTACAAAATAAGGCCATAATCCAGTAAGTACAGCTGCAAAGACTCCAGTAACCACTGTTGCTAAATGGTTTCCAAGGTATCCCATAATTTATTTGAAAAATTCATTGTTTATAACAGTAATGCTAATGTCAAAATTTGATATTAAGTAAAAAGAAAAAAAGAATCTAGTTTATTCGTCTTCGTTAGATGTTTTAGGCATATCTGATTGTAAGATCTGGATTTTTTGTAGTAATTCAGTTCTCAAATCTCTTGCGACCCTTCTTACAGTAGGTCTTGGGACACCAAGTTCATCTACAACTTTGGTATAGATATCTTGCTTGTCTGTTACACCTTTGTCAAGATAAGAATTAATTGCTTCTTTAATGATCGTGCTTTGGTTTGTACGATTCAACGAATTCTAAATTTTAGTTGTTCTATATAAGACTATAACTTTTTGACATGATTTAATTTTTAAT
>JAGXTE010000010.1 GCA_018334095.1 Nitrosarchaeum sp. | reverse complement strand
AGCAAATTTGGGATACTATTATTGATATTTCTCAAAACTAAATTCGGCATAATCGGTTTATTGATATAGTCGTTTTGTTTAATGGATACATGGCAACAGCTTATGTTTTAATAAACTGTGAACTAGGTTCTGAAGAGGCTATTATACAGCAACTTAAGGGTCTAGACGGTGTGAAGGAAGTTCATGGCACTTTCGGAGCATATGATATCTTAGCCAAGATTGAATCTGATACTGTAGAAAAACTCAGAGAAACAATTACTTGGAAGATTCGAAAAATTGAAAAGATTAGATCTACTCTAACCCTTATGGGTATAGAAGGTCAATCATAAACATTCTTTTTTCTAACCATGATTTTACATTTTATTTTTGTTGTAAAAGAAGAAGATCTTGAAAAACGTAAACCTGAATTTGAATATGTCAAACAAATGGGAAGTTTTTTCAAGGTTTGGATCAAAGAAAAATTTGGTAAAGATTTTGAAGTTCAATGTGATGAATTAATTACAAAACCAAGACGTTTATTTCAAAAATTAGATACGCATACTCTGCTTCAAGATCATCAGCAAAGAGGCCCTGAAATTTTCCATTTCTATCTTTGTCATTTTAAACCATTATGGACTGATTGTACATGTGAAGGCTATCAAGCAGAAAACTTTGGAATGGTTTGGTGGCAACCTCCTAAAGATAATTTTGACACGTTGTTTCTTGCAGAAAAAAACTGTACAACTGTTTCTCATGTATTGGCACATGAACTTTTACGAATATCAGGACACAAAAAATTCAGAGAGGTAGTTCACGATGTATGGACAAAGCATTTCTATGATCAGTTAGATTTTGAACAATATGGGAATAATTTTGAAAAAACCGATGGAAAACCAATGTTTCTTACAATTGATACCTCTACTCTTAGAACAAAATAATACCTAGATAACTAAATTATCTTTTCAATAAATTTTAATCAACACTTTGTTACTGAATAAATATTATTTTCAAAGTTTGCTGTTTTGAAATCAAGTTTGTTTTCAATATCATGTGTTCTGGATTTACTCAAATTCTCAAGCTCTACTAGTGCATCTCCTCTAAACCCTACTGAAGAGCCATAGATTGCATCACTTAACATGGTTCCATGATCACCTTTTTTTATATCGTCAACCATTTCATAAAATCGTGTAGTTTCTTTTTTATTTACTGGATTTCCAGTTGCTTTGTTAACTGCAACTGCAATATACATTCCGTTATTTTTTACTGCAACCGGTATTTTGTGATTTGTTCCAGTCGCTCCTGGAATTGTTTCATTTACTAAAACCTCGCATTTATGGTACATACTAGAAACATAAGCATAGAATCTGTATTGTGCATATTTTCCTGCAGCGTCTTCTTCACATCCAACAAATACCTTGTGTAACAGTTCTAAGGCATCATCATTCATGCTTTGTAATCTATCATCAATTCGTCCTCTTTCTAGGAGGTCTGATTTACATTCTTTTGCAATCAAGACTAAAATAAAGTCTGGCAGATTATAATTTTTTAAAGCTGCAACAAATGCCCCTGCTTGGGACATTCCAAATTTTGGAAAACCTTTATTGACCATTTGAATTCCTCACCTTAAAATATTTAATATTACTCAACAATCAATTATAAAGCTACTTTTAGTTTATAATTGTTAAGAAATTTACATGCCTATCATATTATTTTCAGTAATTTTTGGATTGCAAATATTAAATTCCGGTTAAATTGACATACTTTTGTGGACATAGATACTACCCCCGAATTTGTAACTCGTATTTACAATAAATCACGTGAAAATATTCAAAAATATCGAAAAATAATTGGTAGACCTTTAACACTTACTGAAAAAATACTTTCAGGACATTTTGAACAAATGCCAGAAAAAAATCTTGATGGAGGTAAAAACTATGTGTTCCTTATTCCTGATCGTGTAGCTTTACAAGATGTAACTGGACAAATGGTAATGCTGCAATTTATGCAAGCAGATCTTAAACAAACTGCATTACCTACTACAGTTCACTGTGATCATTTGATACGTGCTAAAGTAACAGGTGATGCTGATATGAAAGTTGCATTAGATGAGAATAGCGAAGTATTCAAATTTTTACAATCAGCTGCTGCCAAATATGGATGTGGTTTCTGGAAACCCGGTGCAGGAATAATTCATCAGGTTGTTCTTGAAAATTATGCATTTCCTGGGGGATTAATGATTGGAACTGACTCACACACTCCTAATGCTGGTGGATTAGGAATGATTGCTGTAGGAGTAGGAGGATTAGATGCAGCTGAAACTATGGCTGGGTTACCATGGGAATTACTTTATCCTAAAAGAATTGGAGTACACTTAACTGGGGAACTTAATGGGTGGACTGCACCAAAAGATATAATCCTAAAAGTTGCTGAAGAACTAACAGTTTCGGGAGGAACAAATTCTATTATTGAATATTTTGGACCAGGAACAAATACAATTAGTTGTACTGGAAAAGCTACGATTACAAACATGGGTGCAGAAGTAGGTGCAACATGTTCTATATTTCCATATGATAAAAGAATGGAAACTTATCTGAGATCAACAAATAGAGAAAAAATTGCAGAACTTGCAAATCAAAATAAAGAATTACTTGTTGCAGATAAGGAAGTAGAATCTAATCCTGAAAAATTCTTTGATAAAGTTATTGAAATTAATCTTTCAACATTAGAACCACATATTGTTGGACCGCATACTCCTGATCTAGCAAGATCAATTTCTAATTTAGCTAATGATGTAAAATCTAATGAATACATTGATTCAATATCAGTTGCATTAATCGGCAGTTGCACAAACTCTTCTTATGAAGATATGTCTAGAGTAGCAAGTTTAGCAGAACAAGCAAAATTAAAAGGTATTAAATCTAAAATCCCACTTCTAATCACACCAGGTTCTGAACAGATTAGAAGTACTATTGAAAGAGATGGACAAATGGATTCACTAAAAGATATTGGCGCTACAGTTTTGGCAAATGCATGTGGTCCATGTATTGGTCAATGGGATAGACCTGAATTGAAAAATGATGAAAAAAATACAATTGTTACTAGTTTTAATAGAAATTTTCCGGGTCGTAACGACGGTCGTAGAAATACTCTGAATTTTATTGGTAGCCCCGAGATGATTATTGCATTAGCTCTAAGTGGTAGACTTTCATTTAATCCTCTAAAGGATGAATTAACTGCTGCAGATGGTTCAAAATTTAAACTTGAACCACCAAAACCTGCACCTGAGGTTCCAAAAAATGGATTTAAGATTCCTGATGGAATTTTTGTTTCGCCTCCTAAAAATTCAAGCGATATAGAAGTAATTATTGATCCTAATAGTAAACGACTTCAACGTTTAGAACCGTTTCTACCCTGGAATGGAAAAGACTTTGTTGACTTGCCTATTATGGTTAAAGCAAAAGGAAAGTGTACTACCGATCATATTTCTCCTGCAGGTGCTTGGCTATCACTTCGTGGCCACCTTGATAATCTTAGTGATAACATGCTTTTAGGTGCCGTCAATGCATTCAATGATGAAATCGGCAAAGGAAAAAATATCTTAAATAATCAAATAGAATCCTTTTCAAAAATTGCTAGACAGTATAAAGAAAAAGGAATGCGTTGGATAATAATCGGTGATAACAATTATGGCGAGGGAAGTAGTAGAGAACATGCAGCAATGTCTCCTAGATATTTAGGATGTGCAGCTGTTATTACAAAAAGTCTTGCAAGAATACATGAAACAAACTTGAAAAAACAAGGAATTCTAGCTTTGACTTTTAGTAATCCTGATGATTATAATAAAATTCAAGAAGATGACAAAATTAGTCTTATCGGATTAAATAATCTAGAACCACATAAACCAGTAAAATGTATCATTAAACATAAAGATGGAACAAACAATGAAATTTCTCTTAATCATTCTTATAATAAATCACAAATTGAATGGTTCAAAGCTGGTTCAGCACTAAATGTTTTAAAAAATAAATAATATTCTAACGTGGGGCCGACCGGAATCGAACCGGCGACCTACGGGTCACTACAGCTCCAAACTTACATCATCCGTGAGTCAGTTTAGCTTAGTTTACCTTTGGAGCCCTTAGCGGTGATCTAACGTATGCACTGTCGCCCTACCAGGCTAGGCTACGACCCCACGATCAAGAATGAAATAGACTAGAATTTTAAGTTATTTTAACCAAGATTTATTTGCGATTAATCATGAGCTTCATCTGTTAAGGTAGATCATGGTAAAACCAATTGTAATAGTAGTAGCTGCAATTCCTGCTATTCTTGCAATTTTAATTTCAATTCCGTTACTCACACAAAATGAAATTCCATATTCAGCATCTAATTCAAGTGATGTGATGGAAATTGAATATGCAAAATATCAATTAAAGAAAATATCTTTTGGAGTGACTGAAAGACTTGGAGCACAAAAAACGGAAATTTTACTAATAAAAAATAATGGAGAAATGAAATATTCTGTAACTGAAGATGGGTATTCTAAACCAGATATCAAATCAACTTTAGATGAACAGAAACTTCGTAAATTAAAAGCTCTGATTAAAGAAACTGGTTTTATTTCAATCCCTTCAGAATCATTTCAGATTCGTGAAAATGTAACTGATTTTCAAAAATCAAATATCAAAGTTATACTTAATGGTAGAATTAATCAAATTAACTGGCCTGAACAAAATGCAACTGATCAATTTATACCTCCAATAATATCTATGGTTGAATCCCAGCTTGATAATGTTATAGAGCAAATTGGTGAATAGGTACAAATAACCTTCAAATAAAACTCTGATTATGCTTTCACTTTCAGGCGAAAGAACTGATGCAAAAGGAATCATTAAAGAAAAATCTAACTCTGATAATATTTTACGCGGAACATCTACTTTAAAACGCGGTTTTGCTCATATGCTAAAAAATGGTGTTGTGATGGATGTTACAACTGTAGAACAAGCTCAAATTGCCGAAGATGCAGGAGCTGTATCTGTTATGGTGTTAGATAAGCTTCCATCTGATGTAAGAAAAGCAGGTGGAGTTGCTCGAACTGCAAGTATTAGAATCATCGAAGATATTATGGATTCAGTTACAATTCCAGTTATGGCAAAATGTAGAATTGGTCATGTCTATGAAGCAAAAGTTCTTGATGAAACTAACGTGGATATGATAGACGAATCAGAAGTTTTAACACCAGCTGATGAACATCATCATATTTGGAAATGGGATTTTACAACACCTTTTGTTAATGGAGCAAGATCATTGTCTGAAGCATTAAGAAGAATTGAAGAAGGAGCTGCAATGATCAGAACCAAAGGAGAACCTGGTACTGGAAATGTTGCAGAGGCTGTTACTCATATTAAAAAAGTCAATGATGAACTAAGAACAATAAAATCAATTTATGATTCTGGTGATGATCAAGATCTGATTAGAATCGCAAGAGAATTCAAAGTATCATATGATATAGTTGCAAAGACTGCTAAACTTGGAAGATTACCTGTAGTTAATTTTGCAGCAGGAGGGATTGCAACTCCAGCTGATGCTGCATATCTAATGTCACTTGGTTGTGATGGGATATTTGTAGGATCTGGAATTTTTAATGCAGATGATGCTAAAGAAAGAGCAAGAGCTATCGTTCTGGCAACTACATTCTGGAATGAATCAGATAAAGTAAAAGAGGCACAAAAAATGATTGATGAGAGACAATCTATGCTAGGATTAGACGTTAAAACTCTTGAATTGAGAATGCAAGATCGTGGTGGTTTAGCATGAGTCTTACTGTAGGAGTTTTGGCAATTCAAGGCGATGTACATGAAAATATCACATCTACTCAAAGAGCAATTAAGGAATTAGGAGTCGAAGGTTCAGTAATAGGTGTTAAAACATCTGAAGAGATTTCAAAACTAGATGGTTTGATAATCCCAGGTGGTGAGAGTACAACTATAGGACAACTATCGCTTGTAAATAGTTCACTTAAGATAATTAAAGAAAAAATTGAACAAGGAATGCCAGTACTAGGAATATGTGCTGGTATGATAATGCTTTCAAAAACAGCAAACGATCGCGTTGTAGGAAAAACAGATCAACCTCTTTTAGATTTACTTGACATCAAGCTAGAAAGAAACTCATTTGGAAGACAAAAAGAATCCTTTGAGGCAAACATTTCTATGAATTCTATTGATATCCCAAAGTTTAACGGAGTTTTTATTCGGGCTCCATCTGTTTCTGATACTGGTTCAGGTGTAGAAGTTTTAGCAAAGTTTAATGAAAAAATAATTGCAGTCAAAAAAGGAAATATGTTAGGCGTAGCATTTCATCCTGAATTAACAGAAGACGTGTCATTACACAAATATTTCATAAATTTAATTAAGAAATCAAGAAACTAGCCAATTATGATAACTTCATCGCAATTCTTTTTAACCCTAATTTGGAAATTTTTAAAATGAAAACAAATTTTATTTTATCATTTACACTAGGTTCTATCTTACTATTAGGCATATTTGGATTATTTTATGATGATGCATTTGCCCAAAATCCATCTCTAAATGATGATGACTTTAAAGCTGAAGAAAGACAAAAGGAATTAGAGCAGAAAAAAGCTGAACAGAAAGAAAAAGCTGAAGAAAGACAAAAGGAATTAGAGCAGAAAAAAGCTGAACAGAAAGAAAAAGCTGAAGAAAGACAAAAGGAATTAGAGCAGAAAAAAGCTGAACAGAAAGAAAAAGCTGAAGAAAGACAAAAGGAATTAGAGCAGAAAAAAGCTGAAC
>JAGXTE010000009.1 GCA_018334095.1 Nitrosarchaeum sp. | reverse complement strand
GTTTATTCGTATTTATGCTAACTTTGGTTTGAATATCGTTGTCTTTTGTCAGATCTATTTTGATAACTTATCTTAATATACGGAATAATCTTGTAGATAATCAAATGGAACAAGGCACCGTAAAGTGGTTCAACCGCACAAAAGGCTTTGGTTTTATCGAAAGAGAATCTGGTGACGATCTATTCGTTCACAAATCAGATGTTGATGGATTCATCAATGAAGGCGATAAAGTCGAGTTTGTAGTCGGCGAAGGTCAAAAAGGACCAGCTGCTCAAAAAGTCAAAAAAACAGCATAGACAATAGATATTTTTATTAATTTAAGAGTTCATCATTGTTTTCTTAAATTAGTCTATTTTTTTATTATTTTTAAATTTAAAAAAACTATGGTCCCAAGCGACGGAGTTGAACCATCGACAACCCGGTTTCTGTATGCCTGATATGCTGTTATTCAGTCAGCCATCTAAAGCCAACAACTACAGCCGGGAGCTCTACCAGGCTGAGCTAGCTTGGGACAAAAACAACGCAGTGTTCTAGTATTAAAAAACTATCGAAGCCTAACTAATCTGATTAGAGATCATCCGTGTTTTCTATAGGCATAAATACCATCTTTCAAGAAAAGAAGTTTGTTGACAGAACTACAGTTATCATATAGTGGTTATGTCTGTGCTCCTTATTTGCACAATCATGAGTCTGTTAAATTAAAAGACATATGGATGTCATCGAGCAATATTGAAGCATTATATTTTGTGACTGGAACATTTTCAGATGAGAGCAAGCCATACTTTTCTGAATCATCAAATCATTATATTTTGGGAAAATTCAAAGATAGTCAATTTATCGTAGATGATTTAATCCATCATAATCAAGAAAAAACATCCTTTATTTTTAATGTGCAAAATGAATTATTTCAAAGATTAGTTTCTGGAGAAACAAATTTTGTTACTGTCTATTATTTAGAATATGGGGAATCTCATGATGATTTTCAAGAAGTTGCAGATATTTTATTAAAACGAGAAAAAATTTGTGTTGGTGGATTAGGTCACATGAATACATATTGCAAATTGCCTCAAAAATTCACTTTTCCGTATTCTGATAATGTTGTAATAATTGAGGTTGCTAGTGAAAAAGGTCATCAAAGCGTAAAAAAATACTGCGACCAAACTAAACGAGATGTAAATCGAAAAGGGTTAACGATGACTAATTTATTGAGTCTTTCAATTCTTGAAAAATTAAAGTAAAATCTGTTTATTTTAATTATTGATGGATCATTTTAGTAATTTTTTACCTATTTTTGTAATTGCTTGAAAAAGTGTAAATGTTAAATATTCGACTAAAATCAGCTTCATCATGAGTAAGCCCGCTGATCTTGGTTCATTGAAAATAGGATCTTACATTTTACTCCCAGTATCTGATCAGCCAGATGGCGAACCATGTAGAATTGTAGAATATGATACATCTAAACCTGGAAAACATGGTGCTGCAAAGGCTCGAATTGTAGGTGTGGGCGTATTTGATGGTCAAAAAAGACCACATGTAGGACCAGTTAGCATGCAAGTTCACATTCCACTAATTGACAAAAGAGTAGGTCAGGTGATTTCAATCATTGGAGAAACTATTCAAATTATGGACTCTGAAACTTTTGAAACAATTGATGTCACTTTAATCGATGAAGAAATCAATGGAACTGTTGCAAATGGTCAAAATGTAGAATACTGGAATGTTATGGGCCGAATTAAAATCATGCGTATCAAAAGTTAATTAAATTTCGTTATCTTTTAGTTTTTTCTATGTTCGTTTTATTTATCTAATTTTGGTTCTTCTATGCTTTGAGTAATGTATCCTCCATTCGTTGATTCTGGCGGTGGAATTTTTTTAGCACTTCCTAATCCTATGGTTGTGATAATCACTGATGCCATAATGATTGAAAATACAATTTGTGGATATGCTTCAGCATTTGGTAAACCCATTGTTAATGGAAATGTAGCAAGTACGGCTGCTGCAAGCCCTCTTGGTATCATTACTGTTGTTACTTTTTTATCCAATTGTGAGAATCGTTTGGTTAGGGTCATTTTTACAATGGAAACTCTTGAAAAATAAATTGCTAGTGCAACAATCACTCCAAAGACGATAAACTCTACATTTCCAAAACTAGCTAAAAGTCCAACAAATACAAAGAAAAATGTTCTAACTAGAAAAGTAACTTGGTTATGTGTAGGATCATCTGTATCAATTTTTGGCAAAGTAAATCTAAGATATTTTGCTAATCGTCGTTTATTTCCTAGCATTAATCCAAACACTAATGCAGTAAGCGCACCTGATTCTCCAAAAGAATTTGCCAAAAAATAAAGAATAAACAAAATGGCTAATGTGAGCATGTAGCTATGTTTACTTGTAGAAAGCTTGGTTGTTACATACATCCATGGAATTCCTACTCCTAAACCTAGTATCAATCCAACTGCAACCTGATTTCCAATGGTTGAACCGGTACTGTTGATATCTATTGTTCCAGCCAATACTGCTCCAAATAAAACAAAAGCAATTATTGTCGCAAGAATGTCTGTAAGTGCTGATTCAAAACTAAGTAATGATTTTGCATTATCTGAAATTTTCAAATTTCTAACTAGTCCAAAAACAATTGCTGAACTACTTCCTCCAACTATTGACCCTAGTAATACTCCCTCAATCCATTCCCATCCAAGTCCATAATGTGCAAATACAGCAACAATGCCAACTGACACTGCAAAACCAATCATTGATAATATCACTGCGAAGTGTGCAGTGCTTGCCATGCTTTTTAGATCCAAATTTAATCCTCCATCAAACATGATTATGATAAGTGCAAGAGCTGCAAAATATGGTACTACCTCCAAAACAACTTCTGGTTGAATTAATCCTAATACTGGGCCAATGATTATCCCCAAAATCATCAAAAATGCCACATCTGGGATTCCTGTTTTTTTAAAGAAAACTTCACCAGTAACACCTAGGAAAATTACAGTTCCAGCAGCAAGAAGCAATAACGGGGCTGACACTATTGTGTCTGATGCCAGTGATGAGAAAATACTAGTAATGTCTTGTATTAATGACTGAGATGATTCTGATGCTTGATTATTAAAAATACCATTTATTCCAATATCTGAAAAAAATATCCTTAAACCGTTTGAAAAAGAGTACAGTGATTCGTTACTCATAGATTGCATAATTACATCTAGGAGCGACAAAAAATATTGCATGATTATTTTTAATTTTTTGTTTATTACTAAATGATGTAAACAATTATTGACCGGAGTCTAACTGTAAAGCCTTTTCTGCCTTGATTTCAATTTATGAGCCTAATGCCTAATAATTTTAGTTTGATTTATGATTCGATACTATCGTAAAAATATCTAGATCTCCAAGACATAAGTTTATTGAAAATTTCCAAATAATTATCTTCTTTTGTAGTAACGTGTATGTGGCCATAAACCTCTTTAAAATAACCTTCAAAAACCAACGTACATTGTTTTTTAAATAAAGGGATGGTTACTCCAACTTTTTTAATTTTCTTAAACTCATATCTATCAATACTAATAATTTCGTTTTTAATTTCTATCTGCTTTTTTGTATTATTTTTGTTGATGTCCTTGTCGACTTGACTAAC
Source organism: Nitrosarchaeum sp. (assembly GCA_018334095.1). Classification (GTDB taxonomy): domain Archaea; phylum Thermoproteota; class Nitrososphaeria; order Nitrososphaerales; family Nitrosopumilaceae; genus Nitrosarchaeum. The sequence goes on along the minus strand of JAGXTE010000009.1, from coordinate 31,460 downwards.
TATCACATCCGGCCATTTTTGAGTGTCAAGGGGCCAATGATGAATGTGTACTTTATCTGCCATGAAATTAATTTCTGAAAATTCGTTTTTAGGCAATAACTGATTTTGATATTATTTCAACTTAAAGATATGCAAAATTTACATATGTAATTTTGTGGTATTTGATTCTGCACGTTTTAAATATTTTTTAATTTACATAATTTCATAAGTTAGCACTATGAAATAAAGTTGCCACTATCTTATATGTCACAAAGACGTAGTTAAGATGATAAGAAATGAAAACCACAAATCAAGTTGAAAAGAAAGCTCCGGCATTCAAGTTTCTGATGATACTAATTGCCGCAACTTCAGTTATTCTTGTCTTGATCATATCTCCTTGGAATGTATTTCCAACATTGGTAACTGAAGATGTAACTGTTATTGCCGTTACAAATTATGGTTGTGTTGCAGAATCTATGATGGGAATTTCTGTTGTAGTGCAAGATTGTGATGCAAAACCTGGCGATGTAGTGTCTGCAACATTTTACATCCCGGCAATGGAGATAAATGGCTACTATGATAGAGTACAGGAAAAACTAAAAATGGTTAATCCTTAAACTCTGTCTTTTTTCTTTATTCTAATTTCGCATCTTTATTTCCCGTTTTTGGAACTATGACTAGACAAGAAAATAGACTAAATACTTTAGAAATTCATAGCGTAATTATATAATCTCAATATTCAAAAATTACGTATGAGTCGTTTATTGCCGTGGGCAGTATTGGTAATTTCAGTTTTACTTACTGTTCTTGTAACCTTCATGATTCATACTTCTATGCACAATGCAGCTGAAGAAAGATTTAATGCACAAATCGATGCAACTGTATATGCAATACAAAATCGTATTAAAACATATGACCAAGTTTTAGGCGGTGCATCTGGGCTTTTTGCTGCTTCAGAAGTTGTAACTCGTGCAGAATGGAAATATTTTGTAGAAAATCAAGGTGCTGTTGGTCGGTTTCCTGGAATTCAAGGCGTTGGTGTTTCAACGATAATCTATGATAAAGATCATCTTGCATCACACATTGAGCAAGTTCGTAATGAAGGATTTCCGAATTATACCGTTTGGCCAGAAGGTGATCGAAAAGAATACCATCCTGTTTTTTATTTGGAACCTTTAGATGCAAGAAATCAACGCGCCTTTGGATATGATATGTATTCTGAACCCACAAGACAAGCTGCTATTGAACTTGCACGTGAATCCGGATTGCCTACTTTATCTGGAAAGTTAACACTAGTTCAAGAAACTGGAATCGACGTGCAGCCTGGATTTCTAATTTATTTTCCACTATATGATAATAAAAAATCCATCCAATCTGCTGAAGACAGAATAAATGCATTTGAAGGATTTGTTTATGCCCCATTTAGAATGAATGATCTTATGACAAACATTCTTGGTGATACCCATAATGATCTTGTTTTTGTAATCTGTGATGAAAATGAAGATCCTGAAAATATTATGTTTGATTATGCAAAAATAAACAATATTGATGAAAGTGATATTGATTATACCTTTACAAAAACACTAACAATTAATGTAGACCAAAGAAATTGGATTTTAAAATTTAATGCATTACATTCATTACATGATGATGTTGAAAATCCCCTAATCGTATTGTTATTATCTGTAGGATTTGGGTTGTCTGCTGCTTTATTTTTTATATTTCGTGCTCATAATAAAATACTTAGACTCACAGAACAGTCTGTCCGCGAAGAAAAAATGATAGCGATTGGTGAACTTTCAGCAAGATTAGTTCATGATATTCGGAATCCATTGACAGCCATTACCTCATGGGCACAACTAATACGATTGTCTTTAAAAGAAAAACCCAATGAGAAAATTTCCAATCATGTAGATTCAATTTTAGACACTACTGAAAGAATTACATTTCAATTAAAGAACGTGATGGATTTTGTCAAAGCCAAGCCCAAAACTATTACTTCACATTCTTTAACTTCCTTATTTGATGAATCTGTCAAAAGTACTCCAATACCTAATGAAGTTAAGATAACCATTCCAAAAACTGATTTAAAAATTGAATGTGATTCATCTCAAATAATTATAGTTTTTAGTAATCTAATTACAAATTCAATTCAGGCGATGAATGGAAAAGGGAACATCGCAGTTAATTTTGAAGTAAAAAAGAACAATGTGATAATAGAATTTGTAGATACCGGACCTGGTATACCAAAAGAAAACATGTCTAAAATATTCAATCCATTATTTACCACTAAAGAAACTGGTATTGGACTGGGTTTAGTAAGTTGCAAATCCATAATAGAAAATCACAAAGGAACAATTTCAGTAAAGAATAATCCTACAACATTTACAATTAAACTTCCATTAAAACAATGATCACTGATACCGTGAATGTCTTGGTTGTAAATTTTGTTTCTAATCAGCTCATTTTATAATTTCAACTTTACAAACAATCAATAAATTATGCTTGCTAAACTAGGTGATGTGGAATCTACATATGAAATTCGACGGATTTTTGGATTCTTATTTATCTGTGTGGCTATCGCTGTGGCAATTTCATCGATCACAAGTGAGATTTTATTTTTAAATAATTATTCTGGATATACTCATGGTCTTGTTTGGTTTGGAATATTTGGATTAATCTTTGGATATTATTTTTTACATTTTAAAGAAAAACTTTCTTTGATACGGAATCGTATGAAAAATAGTCTCACTTGGCCATTATATGTAAAAATCTTAAATGGCTTTTGTTGGGCGATGCCTTTTGTTTTGATAGGTATTTTTCCACAATATCTTCAATATCTGATTTTGATTGGAATAGGACTAGGAAATCTCTCAACTTATTTTTTCATGATATTTTTTAGCAAGCAAAAAAACAATGAGCAATTTTTGATAGGATTGACTGCATTATTGGTAATTCCATTAGCTATAGTTATTGATACGTCAATATTTGAATCTAAACAGAATATTGCCATTTTATTATCTAGACTTTTGATCTCTGTTTCATATTTTACTGGTGGAATATATGCGATATTTTATAAAATAAAACTATCTTAAATTATCTAGTTTTTCTAATTAAAGATTTTTCAAAACTAGTGTACTAAATGCTACTACATTCTTAAAATTACATGGCTTCTTTTTATCACGCGTTATTTCTTCCAGCTGGATTTAATGGATTATTTTTGGCTATTGCAACTAAAACCGGCATTGATTTTTCTCCCAGTGGAGTAGGTTTGATGATTTTTGATATTTTTCAACCACTTGTAAATGAACAAAATGTTTTTCTTTTTCGAGCTGTTGAAATTACGTTGTTATTGCTTCCATGGGTCTCATATGTAATTGTGGTGATAAAATTTGGTGTAAAAGGGTTAGTGATTTTTGGCATTATACTTTTAGTCAGTTATGTCTTCTTTAATTATTTTTTAAATTAATGTATTTAAAAAATCTGACACCAATAAATCATCAGTAAGAAAGCTTCGAAATTACTTAATATAATTCAACAAATTATGCTGTAATGAAATACGTAAAATTGTTTTCAGCACTGGCAATCATAATGGCAGTTGCAATATCTCCTACCACTGGAGTATTCGCACAAACAGATGTTAATGCCGATGTTAACGCTGATGTTAATGCAGACATTGGCAATGATGTTAGCACAGATGTCAATGCCGATGTTAGCATAACTGCTGAAAACACAGACAAACAAATCTACAAAGAAAAACAAAAACAAATTCGTGAACAAGTCAAAGAACAAAGACAAGATCTAAAGTCAAAATTAACTGATTTGCAAAACTTGCGAAATGACAGATTAGCTGCACACGCTGAGATAGATGTAATTCTATCTTTGGAATTTACAGGAAAAGTATCTGGTTGGGTAGTTATTGGTGGTCAAGCAGTTCCTGCAACATTTGATCTTTCTGGTGAAGCCGGAAAAATTGGTCCACGTGGTTGGAAAATAATTGGAACCGCAACCGCTGAAATTGGAGATAGAGAAGTTACATTTGATCTTCAAGGTCATGCAAGAGGAAATCATATTTCTCTTAAAGGAACAACCAGCGAATTTGATAATGTAGTGATTCATCTCAATGGCTACTTTGCACCAGTAGCTGATGATGCTGGTTCATTTGCACTTGCATTTCACAGATCTGCAATTATCAATGAACAAGCACAAATCAGAATCCCATTGATACTAGTTGGTCAAGTAGATACCACTCCAATTGGAGATGCACTTCCACCAGTAGTTGAATCAGTAGATGTATCAGCAGATTTGATGGCCCTTTTTAATTAAAGGCCCCATTTTTTTATTTTTTTGACCCTTTTTCATTATGGGATATATTTGTCTCTTCCTTAGTAATGCCAATAACATGTTTGCTAAGAATTCAAGTAATAATTTGGAATATCCACAACTAAAATACTTCATCTCAAAAATTAATACGGATGCTGATGATGAGCGGAAAAGCCGTCTGATGTATGATGAGGATTATGAGTAATGAAGCATCCTGCATATCTTTTTCAAAGAATTGTTGATTTTTTTATATTGAAATGAAACTTGCGTCTCTTTTTTCAGGTGGAAAAGATAGTCTTTATTCTATATTCTTGGCAAAAAACCAAGACTATGATGTAAATTGTCTATTGACCGTGTTTCCTCACTCTGCTGAAAGTCATTTATTACATCATCCTAACTTACAATGGACTAAACTACAATCCCAATCTATGAAAATACCTCAACTAATAATCGAATCAAACTCAGATGAGACTAACAATGAAATAAATTCGCTAGAAAAAATTTTGATACAATCTATTGATCAATATGGCATTGAAGGAATAGTACACGGTGGTATACAAAGCCAATTTCAAAAGGAAAAATTTGAAAATTTATGTAATAAACTAAATCTTGAACTTGTTACCCCGTTGTGGAATAGTAATCCATTTGAATACATGAATGAATTAATCTCTTCAAATTTCAGATTCATTATTTCTAGTGTCTCATCTGGGGGATTAGACGAATCATGGCTTGGAAAGATAATTACCAAAAACGATGTATTAATTTTATATGATCTCTCTAAAAAATTTGGTTTTAATTTAAATTTTGAAGGTGGTGAAGCAGAAACGTTTGTTGTTGATTGTCCGCTCTTTTTACATCCAATTGATATTGTTAAATCTGAAAAAATCTGGGATGGATATAGAGGAAGGTTTGAAATAGTGGATGCGAGGCTAAATTATAATGCTTGATGGTCTTAAGAATAATCTTCGTGATGCAATTAAGAAAATTGTAAAATCCTCCGGTATTGATGAAGAACTTATCAAAGAACTATCAAAAAACGTTCAGAGAGCATTATTACAATCAGATGTCAATGTTAGATTGGTTCTTGAAATTACAAAGCAAATAGAAGCACGTTCATTAAATGAAACTCCCCCTCCTGGACTATCTAGAAAAGATCATATTGTAAAAATTCTTTATGATGAACTTGCAAAGCTTCTAGGAAAAGAATCTGATTTTGATTTTAAATCTGGTAAGCAAAACAAGTTAATCATGCTTGGAATACAAGGTAGTGGGAAAACAACTGTAACTGCTAAACTTGCTAAATTCTTGACCAAACAGGGATATTCTGTAGGTGTCATAGGTGCTGATACGTACCGACCTGGAGCTTTAGTGCAATTAAAAACCATGTGTGAAAAATCCAATGTCGAGGTATATGGTGAACCAAACAACAAAAATTCTCCAGATATTGTGAAAAATGGATTAAAGTATTTTGAATCATTGCCTTTAGATGTAATACTAATTGATACTGCTGGACGACATAAAGAAGAAAAAGATCTTTTGTCTGAAATGGAACAAATTAACAAGGTAGCAGAACCTGACCTTGCAATACTTGTAATTGATGGAACTATCGGTCAACAATGCTTCAATCAAGCAGAAGCATTTCATAAAACGATTCCCGTAGGCGGAATTATTATTACTAAATTAGATAGCTCTGCAAAAGGCGGTGGTGCAATAGCCGCATCTGCAGCTACAGGTGCTCAAATCATGTACATTGGTACTGGCGAAAGAATCGATGATTTAGAAAAATTTTCACCAACACGATTTGTTGGTAGATTGCTTGGCATGGGTGATATTCAAGCAGTTTTGGATTTGGCAAAAAGATTAGAAAATGAAGGTGATGATGTTAGACTAAAAAGAATTTCAAGTGGAAAAATGAACATGGATGATTTTTTTTATCAATTGGAAGAAGTTACAAAGGTAGGATCATTGAAAGGATTTCTTGATAATATGCCAGGACTTTCCGGTATGGTTAAAGATGATCAATTGGATCAAATGGAAGGACGAGTTTCTAAATGGAGATTTATTATTCAAAGTATGACAAAGGAAGAAAAAGCAGATCCTGATTTAATGAATTCATCTAGAATTAAAAGAATTTCAAGGGGGTCTGGTTGGCCAGAACATGAAGTTAAGGAATTGCTAAAAAATTATAAGAATTCAAAAAGTATGATGAAGGCATCAAAAGGAAGACAGATGCAGGGTACTCTTCGTCGTATGGGATTCGGTTAGAATTTTTATTTTTTAAATACTGGAATTAATATGACTACTCTTAAAGAAATTATTCCAATCTCAAATGACTTAATGAAAAATTATGGTTTATGCGATAGTTGTCTAGGCAGACTTTTTTCTAAACAGCTAAATTTATCTTCCAACAGATTACTTGGAAAAAAATTAAAGACACATGTAAAACAATCAACAAAGAAATGTTTTATCTGTAAAAATTTACTGGATAATCTTTCTACGTATTTGAAATTAATGCTAGATGCTTCTTCAAAATATAATTATTCCTCAATAGTTATTGGCGCCTTAGTCAAACCATCAATAATGGATAGAGATGATTACATAAAATCAAAATACAAACTACGTGGAATAGATAGTGTTAAAACTGATATTACAAAAGAACTTGGAAAACAATTCGTAAAAAAAACAAAGAAAATTATTGATTTTTTAAATCCTGATCTTACATTTACAATTAATTTTAAAGATGAATCATGTCAGATACGCTCAAAATCAATTGTACTATATGGACGATATACAAAGTCTGAACGAGGACTGCCACAAAAACAAAAGTCTTGTACTAACTGTTCTGGAAAAGGTTGTAAGAGTTGTAACCTTCATGGTATTTCTGAGTATGATAGCATTGAGGGTAAAATCTCAGAATTTCTTTTTACTACATTTGGCGGTACTACTACAAAATTTACTTGGGTAGGAGGTGAAGATCAATCAAGTCTGGTTTTAGGTTCAGGTCGTCCATTTTTTGTCAAACTTCAAAACCCATTTAAAAGAAAAATTTCACTGCCAAAAAAAATAGTTTCTAATCCAGTTGTTATTCATAATTTGAAAATTATCTCTGACCCTCCAAAAACTTCTATTCGCTTCAACTCCTTAATCGAATTAAAAATATCTACGGAACATGAAATTATTTCTGAGAATCTGAAGAAATTAAAGAACATACTTTCAAATCCTGTTGTGGTTTATGAAAAATCCGGAAAACGTTCTGAAAAGGCTGTTTCTATTTTAAAATATAAAAAAATATCCAAAAATCTCTTTAATTTAATTATTAAAGCTGAAGGCGGGTTACCTGTAAAACGATTTGTTGATGGTGACGATGTGACCCCTGGAATCACTCAAATGATGAGTGATAGATGCACTTGTGTGGCATTTGATTTTCTTGAAATTAGCCTAAATGATAACAATTAACTAATCCCTGTTTTTCAGATTATCCATGCCCATGAGAAAAAAAGGTAAACATGCAAGACGTGCCGATCAACGAGCCGATAGACGTAGAAAAAAGACTGCGAAATCTGGAAAGCCAAAATCTAGATAGAATCAACCTTTTTACATTCTAATTCCTCGAGGTGATACATTGGATCCGTTAGTACGACTGAAAGAAGCCCGTCTTAAAGGACTAATCCCAGACGATGTTTATGATCTTATTGTAAAACGATTTCCTATAACTGTTGAAGGAATTAATAGAATTGAAAAAGCATCGGGGATTCGTTATCCGACTGCTTATGTAGAGCCCTCAATAGTTATTTCATCCCCGAATCCCAATTCCTATGAGTTTGGGATATTATTTGCTAGAACCATCCCTGTATTTTTTGATGAAAAATTTCATGTAGTCATTCAAATCTCTGCACCATTGGTTGCATATGGTCTAAAGGGTACAATTCATGCAATTTTGGCACATGAGTTTTTACATTTTCTTGAATTGACTAGAAAAATATCTAAAATGGATTTACTTTCAGACGAAATTACTGGGAATCTTTTTGAAAGTGTCTATGCTGATGAGGGAAGATTGTTTGAGCCTAAGGCTGTGTTTAAAGATAGAACTTTATTAGATCACATTACTAAACGATTTCCAGCTGGTTTTAGGGATTACAAATTAGAAGATAAGGTGATGAAATTTTGGATAGAGAAAAATCTTCCAAAAATCAATATTTCTCTTGACGCTAACACCGTTAAATTGTCTGCTGAATCACTGGCAAAAATAAAACTGGATCCTTTGTTTTTAGATAAGATCGCACAACTTGAACAAAAAAGTGCAAAGATTAGAACAAAAAAACTTTATTGATATTTTTTATTCTTGCATTTTTGATATTATGGCGCAATTATTGTATCTAGAACTAATTTTGTAGTTCTGCAATAATAGATTTAGTTTTATTAATTATATTCATATAATCAATGTTAGGATCTGTGCTTAGCAAAAAGAGATTTTTACCAAGTTGAATGCTAATTAAAATGACATTTTCATATTCTGTAACTGATAATTTTTCTTTACCAAACTTATAAGATAAATTTTGAAGGCGTGTCCATCTCTCAAAAGTATAATGAACTGACATTTTGACTTCTTGCTCATTTAGTAATGTTACATCATCTCGATTTTTTTCAATTATTAAATCCCCTTTTGAATCTAAAACTCCTGTGAATCTAACATGCGGATCTACTTCTAATATTTTATTACATAATTTTTCAAAATCCATTTTTTATCAGTACTTTTAACTCCAAACTGTCTTCTTATTATATTTTTTTTAGAATATTTTGATATGACAAATTTTGTAAAAAGTAAAACCAATTTTTAATTTAAATTAGATTGATAGTTTATTGATTAAACTCTGTTAATCCACATTTTCCACAAGTGTTTCTGTCTTTGTGTTTAGACATGAAAACTCCTTTTCCGCATCTAGAACAATTTTTTCTACCTCTTGTTATTTTGTCTTTGTCAACTTTGAAATATTTGTAGACATTAGGACTAGAACCTTTTTTTCCTGCAGATGCTTTTTTTGCTGCCATTATTCAGTTTTCTCCGCGGTTGCTTCAGCATTTGCATTATCTACTTCTGCTTGTTTGGCTTTTGTCTTTTCAATTCTTTTGAAGATTATTGGGTTAACATGTTTTTTTGCCAATCCTTCATCATCATAGATGAAGAAAGTTCCTGTAACTAGTGCTTTTCCAACATGAGTTTGTAATCTCATAGGAATCACAATTTTTCCAGAAAGTTTGAATTCTTTTGTAATCATATCTACCGCCTCAAGTTTTTTGAGTTTACCGCCTAATCCTGTAAAATTACAGATCAGTTCTCTTCTTGATAGGAAGGCGTTATTTACGTCAGTTACGGTCTGAATAATAGACATGTATCCAAAATCCTTAAGATATTTCATATAAACCTTGATTGATAATGGAGAACAAATTTAAGAAAATTCAGTCTAATTCTCATATGGAACGGTATATGATTCATTTAAAAAATAATGATTACAGTCCTAAAGATTCATCTTATCTTGTAAATCATGCAAGAAAAATATGTTCAACCATTCCAGCTTCAGTAAGAGTTGCTAGAGTTGCACGTAAATTTTTGGAATTTGATGTATCTGTAAATCCTGACGATTTAGATCTTGTAATTGAAAAATTATCCACAATTGGACCTTTGGATAATGCAAGACATATCTTTGAAGAAAAGATTGGAAAGGAAGATGGAACCCGTGATGGTGTCTTTTATTTTAACAATGAACGATTTTGGGAAAGTCATGAATCTTTAGAAGGCGTATGGAAGCAATGTTATGGTAGAGAAAAAGAACTCGTTCAGGGAATTATTCTTCTTGCAGTTGCTTTTGCTCATGCACAAAAAAATGAAGCTCGTATAGGTATTGGGATGTTACAGCGAGCATTAGAAAAGTTAGGTGACTCTCCTGGCACTTATGGTGAAATTGATGTTGATAGGATTAGAAATAAAATAAAAGAAATGCAAAAAACTGAAGAATTAACTATATTTGAGATTTGATTAAATTAAGAGCTGTTGTTACAACATCTGCTCCTTGAATTAGACCAATACTGCCTTTTTTAGCTTGCTTTTCAGTTACTCTAGTTGTTCCATCGTTTTTGATAAAATTTCCAGATACTAAAATTGGAACAGGATCATCACTATGTCCTTTATTAATACATGGTGTTGAATGATCTGCTGAAATAACTATTGCAACTTTATTAAAATCAATATTTTCAAGTAATGTTTTGAAAAATCTGCGGTCAATCTCTTCAATGTTTTTCATTTTTCCAATCGCATCTCCATCATGACCAAACTCGTCTGGTCCTTTTAGATGGACATAAATTGCATTCTGAGTCTCCATTGCTTTTGCAGCTACTCTTGCTTTTTCTTCATAATCTGTTAATCCTCCAGCTTCAAATGCTTTCATCTTTAACACTTCAGAAATTCCAAGTTCTACTGGCATATCTACAATGCATGAAAAATTCATTGAATACATTTCATTAATTGGCTTTACGTCTGGATATTTGTTTCCTGCGTCTCTTAATAAAATACAACTCAAACTTTTCTTTTTTTCATTAATTCTTTTTTTATTAATCTGGCTTTCTTTCATAATTTGCAGTGATTGTGTAGTAAATTCATTAACTAATTTAGCAGTTTTTTTAGCACTTTCAGTTTCATCTAATGGTAAACATTTTTCAATTCGTAAAAAGTCTCCCACTGCTTTTGCTATTCCCATACCTTCTACCCTGGCATATGCAGGATCAGTGTTAGTAATTTGAGATGATAATTTTTCATTCTCAGTTCTAATTCTTACTGTTACCCTGTGACCTATGGTTGGTGATACAACTACTGACGTATTTGGAAATGAAAATTTAATTTTATTTTCAATTTCTTTTGCAACTCCGTCTGCGTCATTTTTTTCAATATGTCTTCCTGCACGTCTATCGACAATAACTCCTTCATCATTTAATGTCGCATAATTTCCTCTTAGTGCCAAGTCTCCATCTTTGAAATCAATTCCTACTCCTATTGCTTCTATTACTCCTCTTCCTGCGTAATCGACATGGTGAAATCTATACCCTAACATGTTGAAAACTGCAATGTCTGATTCTGGAGCAATTCCTTTTCCTACGGAAATGACTTCTCCTATTACCCCCTTTTGTGCTAATTTATCTAGAGTAGGAGTGTTTGCTGCTTCTAATGGTGTTTTACCATCTAGATCTGGATGTGGAAGATCTCCCACTCCATCTAAAAGAACATAAATCATATGAATGTCTGAATTGTTGATTCTATCCGTATTTCCAAATTTTTTGCTGCTCTCCTTTAAATCTTACATAAAAATATGCGATCATAAAATTTTTAGTTTTGATATGAGGAGTGTTGTTCTATTTGCAGTTAGTGTTTTTAGAATATGAAAAATCTTAAAATGATACTTTTTTATCATTTGTTTTTTTATTTTTAATTTTTTGTATATTGGAAAACGTTTTAACATACTTAAACTTCAATTATGAATTATGGGGGACATGCGTAAAGATTATGTTTCTGAACGCTTTATGATCGTCTCTAAAAAAGATGACAAAGTTGTAGATCCAAAAAAATCTCCATATGCTCCTGGAAATGAATCAATGACAAACCCTTCTGTTCTTTCACTAGTTGCAAAAGATGGTATGTTACAGCGTCTTCAGGATAATGAAGATGAATATGTTGAAGGTTGGTCAATTAGAGTATTTGAGAGTAAAAATCCTATAGTTTCCATTGAAACTGAAAATTCATACAGTGACAGACCTCATTATAGTGAACCAGCTTACGGTTATCATTACATTGTGGTTGCATCCCCTAAAGAAAAAGACACTCTCGCTACTATTGATTCTGAACAATGGTCCAATATCCTTGTGGTCGTTCAGGATAGACTACGATGGCTCTATACCCAAAAAGGTGTCACATACGTTTCAATTTATGCTGATCAGGGAGAATCAGCAGGCAGTAAAAACCCTCATCCGCATTTGAATATTTTGACATTTTCCACTATTCCTCCTGTTATTGAAGAAGAGGCAGAAGCTTCATACAAAATTCTTAACGAAAAAGGAGTATGTCCAATGTGTCAAATTGTTAACGAAGAAATGGGTGGGCCTAGACAAGTTCTTCAAACTGAAGGATTTATTGCATTTTGTCCTTGGTCTCCATCATATCCCTACGAGTTTTGTATCTCTCCAAAAAAACACACGACTAGTTTTTCTAAAATAACTCAAAAAGAAATTAATGATCTTTCTCTTATTTTACGAGCTACGCTTGGGGGTTTATCAAAAACTGTTAAAGATGTTTCATACAATATGGTATTTCATTTATCTCCTGAAAAGAAAAATAGTCGACAAATTCATTGGCATATTGAAGTTTATCCAATAACTAAACCCTGGTCTGGTCTTGAACGCGGTTATGGTATTTTTCTAAATGATATATCCCCCGAACAGGCAGCAGAGAAACTTGGTGCATCATGTAGAAAAGAATTAGCCAACTTGGTTGGCATTGTTTGAATAGTTTAATTATCAACTCGATTTTGTTAATATAATGGCATTAGAAAAATGGGTAGCAATTGCAAGTGTCGGATTATATGTGATGTTTGTTGGAGAAATTATCTCTGTATTTAATTTTATAATTAACATTCCTGCTAATTTTGAATTTGGAACTTCATTTGAGCCAAGTCCGAAAATATTACAATTCATCTCAATTGGTGTAGCTCCAGCTAGTGTTTTATCTGGACTTGCGTTTATACTATCAAGACGTTATGGTTCCAAGCAAATTGGTTCTATGATTCTTAGTGGTGGAATTATTTTGTTAATCGGAATGGCATATTGTTATTCACTTTTAGATAAAATTCCTGACTCTTACATGGTTGACGCTGTTATTATAACTCCGCCTTTGTTCATGGGAGTTTCTATACCTGTGATGATAGTTGGATTGATTTTAATAAAAACAAACAAGAAACGTCCAAAAAAAGAATATTTCTAAACATGATCAAATCTTAGTGCATTTGCATTGTGTTTGAAGCCTAATTTTTCATAAAATGGTTTGACATCATCTACGCAATCTAAAATTGTTTTATAACATCCTTGTTCCTTTGCATATCTTAAGAGATAGGTTATCATTTTTTCTCCAATTCCTTTCTTTTGATATTCTTTATTTACTACAACATCTTCAATATGTCCAACTTTGCCGCCATTGTGGATAAATTTAGTTTCAATCAATAATGTAGCTGCACCTACCACTTTTCCATCTAATAATGCTACTATGGTTAATTGATCTTGGTTCGAATTTATTTTCTCAAATGTTTTTTCTATAATTTTTTTATCTGTATTGCTAGTTTGTCGTAATGAATCTAATGTTTGTAAAAACCCATTTGTTAAATCCTCTTTTTGTAATTTTCTAATTGTTATACTGTTCATTTTTAATATTCTAAATTTTTCCTAGTTTTTGAAGATATTCTTGATTTGCTTTTCTATACGTAGCTTTGTTTCCAATATCCAAAAACCCTTTTTTAGACAAAACACTGCTAACTAGTTTATTTTTTACCATTGCTTTTCTAATTACATCATCCATTCCATAGGGAATATTTTTTGGAATCAATTCCATTATTTCTGGCTCCATCACATAACATCCAGTATTTACATTTGCCGTGATTTCTGGTTTTTCATTCCATGTAACTACCTTTCCGGTTTTGGTGGTCTCTATTACTCCATACGGTAAATGTGTTTTGTATTCATACAAATTCATTGTTACAAATGATTTTTTTTGTTTATGCTGTTTTATCATATTTCGTAAATTAAAATCAAATATGGAATCTCCATACATGCAAACAAAAGTGTCATCAATAAATTCTTCTGCTGTTTTAAGTTGACCTGCAGTAGCTAATGGTTTGTTAGATACTGCATATTCGATATTTACTCCAAATCGTTTACCATCTTCAAAATAATCTTCAATAGTTTTTCTTAGGTAGCTTACACATAGTACTATGGATTTTATTCCGTTTTTTTGTGTCCATTCTATTAGGTGTTCTAAAATAGGTTTTTCACCCAAAGGAAGCATCGGTTTCGGTAGAAAAGTTGTATACGGTTGCAATCTTGTACCTAAGCCCCCTGCAAGTATTACAGCTTTCATGAATCTCTAATTGAGATATGACTATTTATGTTCAAGTATGTACTTCTCTTATAGTTTAAAATTAATTAAATAATTTTGAAACTTTTTCAATAATGGATGCTGGAGTTTTGGCAAAAATAATGATCATTGGTTCTTTGCCGAAATCTCCCTTGTGATAAATAACATCTGGGGCTATTTCTGATTTTTTTAGTGCTGCTTTTATTCCCCATTCTATGGATGAACCTTCTTTAGTCTTAATTTTATTTGGTTCTGTATTTCTATCATAGCTAGAAATGATTAATTTTATTTTTTTTAATTTTGCAATATTTTCTTTATTATATTTTAAATTAATTGCTGAGCGTATTTCTGGAAATTTTTTATTCATAACTATCAATGCTGTAGCAACATGTTTTGAACCACCATACTCTAAATCTCCTGCCATTATGACCTTATTTCCTGTTTTTACTATTCTCCCTGCAATTCCTACCACGTCTTTAATTGATTTTGGATTTATTTTTGAAAAGACAAAATTTGTTTGGCATTCAGGAATGTTTTTGTAAATATTTTTTATTCCAATGAAATTGTTAATTCCGTTTAATAATTCCATTTGAATATTGTCTCTTTTTTTTATTTGTGTAATTTCTATTCCATGTCCAATATTTTTGGCATTTCTTATTGAGTTGTACGTGAATTGTTTTGAAAACTTGGCAGATTCTTTTAATGATTTTCCATTTGCCAATGAAACTAACAATGCGGATGAATGATTACACCCACTACCATGATTGGTTTTTGGAATTATGTTGCCAGAAATCATGTATTTTGTTTTTTCTTCTAATATGAAATCTGAGATTTTCTTATTTTTTGTTTCTATTCCTGTAATTATGACACTTTTTGCACCCATCTTTTGAATTTTTAGGGCAGCTTTTAGAAGTGATTTTTTTGAATTTATTTTAATTTGAGATAGGAATTCTGCCTCAAATTTATTTGGTGTAATGGTTGTTGCTAATGGAATTAAATATTTTTTAAAATCTTTAATGGCATTTTTTTCTATCAACGAACCCCCGGTGGTTGATTTTATTACTGGATCTAATACAATTGGAATTTTTAATTTTTTCAATTCATTATGTATTGTTTTTATAATATCTGAATTGTATACCATTCCAATTTTTATTCCATCTATTTTAAAATCTGAAATCAATAATTCAAGTTGATTTTTTAATATTTTTTTTGATACTGGTTGAATCATCCCAAAATTAGATGTATTTTGTCCTGTTATTGCGGTAATGACGGTCAACCCATATCCGTTTAACATATCAAATGTTTTGATATCACTTTGTATGCCAGCTCCAGATGATGGATCCGAACCCCCTATCGAAAGTAAGTTCATTTAGTATTCTCTAATTTGATTACACTAATCTGTTTTTCCATTATATTTTTAATTTTTCTATTTTTTATGGATTTGTATTTTTGATTTTTTTCTATGATGATATGGCATTTATAGATCTAACTCCATTCTTAATTGTTAATTTGACTGAAAAAAAAATTCCTTTAGTTAATGATCCTCCACCTGAATTGAACTGTACGGTATGTTTGTTACCAATGCAATATCAAAAGAAAATTAACAATGTCTTTCTTTGGCAGTGTTTTAAATGTGGCAAAAAATATTTTGTTTCAAACTTGACTGTTGGTTATAATGTATCTGAAACTTGGAGTTCTGCTAAATGAAAATTAATATTTATAAAATTAGCATGTAAATAAAAAACCATGTATACTTTTTTTATCTGAAATTAGTCTGTCAAATAAGATCAATGGTTTTATTCTTTTGATGATATCGTGCCTAAATCCCTGTATTTTTTATTGATTTTACATTTTGCTATATGATTTGATATTTTTAGTTAGGTGGTATCGTTAATTCATTATGATGTTTGGTTAGCACATTCAAATGAACAAAACTCATCTTTAAAACTTTGAAATTCCTTCCCACAATGAACACATTCTTTTGCCATTCTCATAATATCTATTATCGGTTTAAGCATATAAGATCGATCAATTTTATGTTTATAGTGACAAGTATTATCGGATATTTTTATCGTTTGATCCTCTCATGATTGTTTAAATCAGGCAAAAACGTAGATTATGCATGGGTACTCAAATGACTGCTGCTCGAAGAGGTGTTGCTACAGAAGAAATGAAAACTGTGGCAAAAGATGAAGATGTTACATTAGAATGGCTTATCCCTAAAATTGCAAATGGTTCTATTATAATTCCTAGTAACAATGTTAGACCTCAAAAAATTCACAATGTTGGAATTGGTAAGGGTCTTAAAACAAAAGTGAATGTAAACATTGGAACTTCTACACTAAACGTTAACCTTGAAGAAGAAATTGAAAAAGCAAAGGTTGCTGTTAAATATCATGCAGACACATTAATGGATTTAAGCGACGGCGGTGATGTTAAAAAAATACGACGAGCATTATTAGAAGTTACACCTATTACATTTGGAACTGTACCAATCTATGAAGCATACAACTATGGTATTGAAGTTCATAAAAATCCATTAAATTTAACTGAAGATGATTTTTTAAACGCATTTGAAAATAATGCAAAAGACGGTGTTGATTATACTACTATCCACTGTGGAATTACAAAAGATATTGCAAAAAAAATTCTAAAAGTCAAAAGATATGGTGGTGTGGTGAGCAAGGGTGGAACAATCACAGCTGCTTGGATGTTACGACATGATAAAGAAAATCCCTATTTGACTCATTATGATTACCTTATTGAAATTGCTAAAAAATATGATGTCACATTTAGCTTAGGTGATGCATTACGACCTGGTTCTATTCTTGATTCTCACGATGAACTTCAGGTTCAAGAAATGATACACATGTCTCAACTAACAAAACGTGCTCATGAACAAGATATTCAAGTGATGGTTGAAGGACCAGGACATGTTCCGTTAAATGAAGTTGCTACTAATGTTCGGTTAGCTAAATCTTTGATAGGTGATGTTCCTTACTATGTGTTAGGTCCTTTGGTGACTGATGTTGCTTCCGGACATGATCACATTGCAAGTGCTATTGGTGCTGCAGTTTCTGCAAGTGAAGGTGTTGATCTATTGTGTTATCTTACTCCTTCTGAACATCTCGCATTACCTAATGCTGACGAAGTAAAGGCTGGTCTAATTGCATATCGAATTGCAGCACATGCAGCTGATCTAGTAAAACTTCGAGATAAGGCAATAAAATGGGATATGGCAATGACTGAAGCTCGTAGAACACTGGATTGGGAAAAACAAATTGCATTATCTATTGATCCTGAAGAAGCAGCTAAGATTCATGGTAGAACTGGGCAACGTCCAGGAAATAATGTTCCTTGTACAATGTGTGGTGGAGCATGTGTCTATGTCATGCTACCTCAACAAAGAAAATATGACAAAGAAGAAAAATTACAACAGATTTAGTAATACTCTTTCAAGACTGGGAACTGATTTATAATTTTTTAATTCATCTATAGTAATCCACAAATATTCTGAATTTTCCCAATTCAATTTTATTTCTGGATTGTTTGCTTCAAATAAAAATGGAAATATTTCCCACTCATGATTTTCATATTGCGGTGAATTTACTCTGAGTTTTTCTGCAGATTTTATTAGTTTTATTTTATCTTCTGAAATACCAGTTTCTTCAAAAATCTCTATTTTTGCTCGTGTTAAAGGAGTTTCATTTTTTTCAATTATACCGCTAATTCCGGCCCATAACCCTTTCATTGTTTTTACTTTATCACTTCTTTTTAGAATGAGTATTTTTTGCTCATCTTTAATAAAAGATGTAACAATTTTGGTTGCACGCATTTTTTTTATTTTTCAACTGCGTGTACCATTTTTGTCAATTTTTTATAAGAATCATCCAAATTTGTATTTGCAGAGAGTTTTTCTTGACAATTTTTAATATAATCTATCACTTCTTCTGTCTTTGATTCTTGTACTGCTGTCAGTAGTCTACCTATGTCTTTCCAAAGTTCTTCTGCAACTCTTCTAATTTCAGGATTTGCGATAATTGTTTCAATTAATTCTGGAGATTCCGTCATTATGCTTTCAGCAAGTATTTTTTGAACCCTGAATGTGGTTCCTGACATTTTTTCAGTTAATGACATCTTTTCATCTTTTGAAATAATATTTGCAAATACTAGATTCATCAAATGAGTTAATCCTAAAATAACTGCAATTTTTTTATCATGCTCAACTGCATCGATTGTTACAAAATTTGCACCATCAAAAAGTTCTTTTACAACTGTCAATTCTTTTTTTGCATCTTTTATTGGAACTGAAATTATATTCTGTCCTTTGATTGATTTTGCTCCCGGACCAAACATCGGATGAATGCATATTGGATTAATTTTTGCAGGCATTTTTGATAATGATGCCACTACTTTGGATTTTTCTGATGATATTTCAATTAGATATGTTCCTCTTTTCATCTCTTTTGCAATTAATCTAATTATTTCTGGGGTTCTTCTTGTAGGAGTGCACAACACAACATAATCTGCTTTTAAAATACCTCCTACTAGGGAATCTGATTGGATTATTCCTTTTCCTTGTATTTTGTTTTCACTATCAAAACCAGTAACTTCAAAATCATTTGCTAGAAAATATTTTGCAAACCATTGCCCCATTTGACCCCCAACTCCAATTATTGTAATTTTCTTCCTCATTGCTTATCTCTCAACATATTACCAAGTATATTCATTCCCTCCATTAGTATTTTTTCGTCTTGACATGCCGATAATCTAATGAAATTCTTGAATTCTCCAAACCCCTCTCCAGGTGCAACAGCTAATCCTTTTTCTAAAAGACTGTTTGCAAATTGCACTCCGCTAAAACCATCTTGATTGATGCGAGCAAATAGATACATTGCTCCATCTGGAACAACAAAGTCCAAATTCATCTCTTTTGCCTTTTCAACCAATACATTTAGTCTGGTTTGTACTGTATTAGTATTATCTGATATGTCTGCCTCCAAGGCTTTCATGGCAATATATTGAATAGGTTCAGACACATTTGTCAGGCAAAGAGCTTCTAATTTTGATAGTTTTTCTATAATCTCTGGTCTTGAAATAGCATATCCTATTCTAAATCCAGTCATTGCATGTGATTTTGAAAATGATTGTGTGATGATACTTTTATCATAATTATAACAGAGTATGCTTTTCCATTCTTTGTATGCATATTGCGAGTAGATTTCATCACTTAAAATATATAAATTATTTTTAATTGCTAACCTTACGATTTCATCTTGTAATTCTTCGGGAAGAATTTTTCCTGTTGGATTGTTTGGATAATTCAGTATGATCATTTTTGTGTTATTATTGATAACTTTTTTAATTTGTTCAATTGTTGGTTCCCACTTTCCTTCCAAGGTGGTGGTGATAGTTCTTACTTTGATTCCAGAATTTAATGCACACTCTTTGTATGCCGGCCATGATGGTTCAATTAAGATTAATTCATCTCCTGGATTTAACAAAGTGCTAATTGCAGTATAAATTGAAAAGCGAGCACCTGGACTAACCATTATATTATCTTGTGAAACTTTAACTCCAAATTTTTTAGATGAATATTTGGCAAGTGCTTCTCTAAATGAAGGCAAACCTTTTGCATTTCCGTATTTTAAAAATCCTTTATCGAAAACTTCTTCGAGAGCTTTTTTAACAATTTGGGGAGGGGGAAAATCTGGTTCACCTACTTCCATGTGGATAATTTTTTTACCGTCATGTTCCATTGCTTTAGCTTTATGAAAAATTGATAGATGTGTTTGTTTATTGTCTGATTGTACTTTAATGGATTCATTAAGTAAAAAGTTTAAAAATTTTGTTGCAATTGATTCATCAAATTTTAATTCGTTACATAGTGTAATTATTTTTGAACGAAGATTATCTTCCCGAGTTTCATCAGTTACACCTTTTCCTATATTTTTTTTAATTTCTCCAATTTCTTTAGAAATATCTGTTCGCATTTTTAGCATCTTGATCATTTCTATAGTGATCTCGTCAATTCTATTCCGAAGTTGGTTAATGTCTGACATATTGTTACAATACAGGCTTGATTGCCCCAGATAAAAGAGCATGATCTGCCAAAGTTAGAGCGACTAACGAATCTACTACTGGTGGAGCTCTGGGAACTACACATGGATCATGTCTTCCTTTTACTTGCAGTATGGTGTCTTTTTTGGTTTTAATATCCACTGTACTTTGTTTTTGCGCTATCGACGATGCAGGTTTGAATGCAATTCTAATTGTTATTGGCATACCGTTTGATATTCCGCCTAAAATTCCTCCTGAATTGTTTGTTTTTGTAATTATTTTTCCTTTTTTTATTGTGTACAAGTCATTATTTTCTGAACCAAATAATTCTGAGCCTTGAAACCCTGAACCAAATTCTACTCCTTTAACGGATGGAATTGAAAATATTGCTTTACTTAAATCTGATTCTAATGACCCAAAGATAGGTTCCCCAATTCCAACTGGTACATTTGTTGTGACAGATTCTATTATTCCTCCAAGAGAATCTCCTTTTTTTCTTGCATCTAGTATTGACTCTCTCATTTTTTTTGCAGTTTTTTCTTCAGGACATCTTACTTCATTTTTATAAATTGAGTTAACCATTTTATCATTAAATTTATTTTCCATTTTTATTTTTCCAATCTGCGCTGTGAATGAATTTGTTTCAACACCTAGTGTGACTTTTAATAATTTTCTTGCAATTGCCCCTCCCATTACATGAGTGGCAGTTAATCTTCCAGAAAATCTGCCTCCCCCTCTATAATCATTAAAATGATTATATTTAACCATGGCCGGATAATCTGAATGTCCAGGTCTGAGTTTTGTTTTCAAATTTTCATAGTCTTTTGATTTCTGATCACTATTCCAAACTATCATTGTAATTGGTGCACCTGTTGTATGTCCTCTAAAAACTCCTGAAATAATTTCTACAATGTCTCCCTCTTTTCGCTGCGTAGAAATTAATGATTGTCCAGGTTTTCTAAGATCCAGCATCTGTTGAATTTCTTTTTCATCTATTTCTAATCCTGCAGGACAACCGTCTAAAATGGTTCCTATTGATTTTCCATGACTTTCACCAAAACTGGTTAAAACAAGACGCTGACCAATTGAACTTCCAGGCAACATATTGTGATAGTAAATTGATGCTTATAATTCCTCATTATGAAAAAATGCAAAATTTTTTCTCAAATTTATCTAATTTTATATCATTTTACATATGTTTAAAAATTATGTATTTTCTTTGATATAATTAAAATTTTTACAATTAATACTTAAATATCAAAATAATGTATATTATATGTGCAAAAACGTGTAAAATCTAACAAATGATTTGCGCGGCTCTGCGAAAAATGCATGTTATCTTCGTTAAACCGAAGTGGGTGAGGAGAATGCTTTTCACTCTATACAGGGTCGCGCCTTTTACCCCCTTTTGATAATTTTTTTTTAAAATTTTATTCCAATGTAATTTTTGCTCCTAATTTGTTCATTTCACTAACAAAATTAGGATATGATACTGATACTGATTCATAATCTGTTACTATACAATTACTAACATACATTCCAGCTATACAAAATGCCATGAATAATCTGTGATCCTTTTCGGAATTTAATAACGCCCCTCTTAATTCATTTGATGACTCTAAAATTAAACCGTCTTCTTTTTCTTGTACTTTAATTCCTATTTTAACTAGTTCTCTGGATAGTATTGAAATCCTATCTGTTTCTTTTAATCTTGCATGTTTTACATTTATAATTTCAATTGGGTTTATTGTTTTTAATGCTAGAATTGCTAACGGAGGAAGCAAGTCTGGTGAATTGTTTAAATCAAATCTTCCACCACCAAGTTTTTCTGGTGTTTTAATTGTAATGTGATCCTCTGCTATGGTTATTTTTACACCCATCTGTTCTAAAATATCTATAAACACTTCATCTCCTTGAGGTAGATTTCCAATTTTGCCATGGATTACAACATTTTCTCCATTTAATACTGCAGCTGAAAGTAGTAATGCTAAACTTGAAAAATCAATCGGTACTGTAAATGCAGATGATTTGTATAATTGGGGTGAAATATTATATTTTTTATATGGAATTAATGTTTGTACTGTAACTCCAAAGTTTCTCATTGTTGCAATAGTTGCATCAAGGTATGGTTTTGAAACTAAGTTTCCATCAATGTTTAAATTAATTCCTTTTTCAGTTAATGGTGCACAAATTAGTAATGCTGATACAAATTGACTAGAAAAATTTCCAGGAATTGAAATATCTCCCCCTGAAATTCTTCCTATAATTTTGATTGGTGGCATTCCATTTGTTGAAGTACATTTTGCTCCTATACTTTTTAATGCATCAAGTAATGGCTGCATTGGTCTTTTTTGAAGACTGGAATCTCCAGTTAGTGTGATCTCATTAGTAAATAATCCTGCAATTCCTGATGCAATCCTTATAGTTGTTCCTGAGTTTTTAGCATCGATTTCAGATACATTTATGTCAAATTTTATTGGTTTTCTGACAATTATTGATGAATTCGACTCTTCAATTTCAGCTCCAAATTTCTTACATGTATCTATTGTTGCAATGGTGTCATCTGAAAACAATACATTGTCTATTTTACTATCATTGCCTGCAAGTGCCGCAAGAAAAATTGCTCTATGTGAATAACTTTTATTTGCAGGGCATGTGATGTGGCCTGTTATTTTTGATTTTTCTACTTTACAATTCATGAACTTCTGCCTTTTTGTTATTAATTTTAGATACTATTACATTTCCTTCTAATGCTGAAAATACTTTTTTTATGTTTGATTCATTTTCTTTTTTTGTTATAGCTGCAATTGCAGGACCGTTTCCTGAAACTGATGCTCCAAGCGCTCCTTTTTCTAATAAATTTATTATTATTTTTGGATCTGAATTTAATATGGTAGCTGTTGCTAATCCATTGATATTCATTGCATTCCAATAGTCTGCTTTTTTTGCCAACTCCCATGCGCCATTAAATATCTCTGAAAGAATTTTTAGATTTTTTAAATTACCGCGTTTTCTATTTTTAGGAATAAATATCACTGCAATTAAATTTGCAGGCGCTTTTTCTGAATGAATTCTGTTTTTTTTAAAATTATCAGTTACGTTAAATCCTCCGTAATAACATGAACATGCATCATCGTATGCTCCAGTTATACTTACTTTGGATTCTAATGATGCATCAACCCCTGCAAGTAAAATTTGTTTATCTGTCAATTTTGGTTTGAATATTTTTGCGCATGCAAGAGCAACTGCTGATGAAATTGCACTTGAACTTTTCAACCCATATCCTGTAGGTATTTCTGAATTTAGTGTAACGTCAATCTTGTTTTCATCGATTTCTTTTTTTGAAAGGATTTTTTCTATGGTTTTATTTATTAATCTTGAACTTAGGCTCTTATTTTCTGATTGGATGAAAATTCCTTTACCTGGGCTGGTCTCAATTATTGCATCTACTTTCAATTCAATGCCTAATGTTGCACCCTTGTGGGTTGCAATTGCATTTACAAGTGATACTGCACCATGCACTGTAGCCATTGCTTTTGCCATTATGCTCCTCCTAACAATGCTTTTTTCATGGCATTATAAGGTGCTTCTACACCATGCCATATTTGAAACGCTCTTGATGCTTGACCCAATAGCATCTCATAGCCATAAATTATGATGGCACCTTTTTCTTTTGCCTTTTTAATAAAATCTGTGTTTATTGGAGAATATACTATATCGTATACAATTGTTTTTGAGTCAATTCCATCTAGTGAAATAATGCTTAGTTCGTTTTTCAATCCTACTGATGTCGCATTTACGATCACATCATAATTTTTTGCCGTATCTCCTATCTCATCTATTCTAATTGCATTTGCTTTTAATCCGATTTTATTTGAAAACTCTGAAATTTTATTTGCATTCTCTAAAGTTCTGTTTGCTATGGTGATACTTTTTGCATGTTCTTTTGCAAATCCTGCTACGATAGCTCTTGCAGCTCCACCTGCTCCTAATAATAAAACTTTCAAATCTCTTATGTTCAAATTTCTTTTTTTAAATGGTTCTAAAAATCCATCCATATCTGTATTGTATCCTTTTAAAATTCCATTATCGTTTGTAACTGTATTTACTGCACCTATGATACTGCAAGACTCGTCTAATTTATCCAAGTATTTCATCATTTCAACTTTATGTGGAATTGTAACATTGAATCCATTTATCTTGATTTTTTTAAGCGATTCTATTCCTTCTTCTAATTCGTCTTTTGCTATTTTATATGCGATATATGAGCAATCCAAATTCAATTCTCTGAATGCTGCACTATGAATATTTGGTGATAACGAATGATCAATAGGATCTCCAATGACTGCAAATGTTTTTGACATCTTATTTTCTAGATTACTATGATTGATTTAAACTCTCAACTATGTATGGGATATCTTTTTGATTACTATTTTTTACAAGTTCTAAAATTATTTTCTTTATTTGGTTGGGTTCTTGGTATTTAATTTCTCTTTAGGCTGATGATTTTTTTTACCTCATCAACACTGAATTGTCCTGGTGCTATTGGCTTTCCAAGTGATACGTAGGTATATGGGCTTCCTAGGTATAAGCACAAAATTCTAGATAATCTCCCATTATCTCCCATTGCAAATGCTATCAAATTATTTTTTTTATTTTGGCTATAGAGTTGAAGTGTCGTAGTTGAATCTTTAGCTGATTTAGCTGTAGTGACAATTTTTACATTATTTGAAAACTTACTCATCTGACTCATTTTGTTTTTTAACTCAGAAAATTTTGGAGTTTTTTTAAAATCGTGCCATGAAATAAGCAGTCTGGTCTTTGTTGATTTGAGGTATTTTGCCAATTCTTTATTTTTTTTTATTGTATTAAATTCTACATCGAGCAAAAATGGATTATATTCTGCAATTAATTTTAATATCGCAACTCTTTCTTTTTCACTTCCTTCAAATTTACCTCCTTCTGATTTTGGTCTAAGCGTACATACTACTTTTTTTAAATCGTCTTTGATGTTTTCTAATGTTTGTGGTATATCTTCTGTTTTTAAAAAATCAAATCTTACTTCTGCATAATCTGATTTTTTTAGTGCTTGTTTTAGATTAGTTTTGATCTTATTTGAAGAATTTTCTGCAATTGATACACAAGTTTTGTATTTCATTTTTATTTTTCTAAAATATATTCATCTGATACTTCCATTCCAAAATGTCTACCTGTTGCAGATTTTGCATGAACCATTACTGAATCTCCTTTCTTGAGATGAGTCACTGATACAAGTTGACCATTTGGTTTTACAAAACGAATTGTTTCTGCGTCTTGTGCAATTATTCCTCCAATCTCTCCTCCTACTGATGCTTTAATCATCAACATTGGGCGTCTTTCAATTTTTGATCTTCCTACAGTCGCTCTTCTTGCTTTACCTTTGGAATTTATTATTAATACCTCAGAACCTGTTTCTACTTCTGAAAGATAGTTTGTAGTGCCATCAGGTGACAGTGTATAGCAATGAACTGCTCCAGCGTTTACTCTAAATGGTCTTGGTGATGTAAATGATGAACCTACTGATTCATTATGAACTAAAAACAAAAAATTTGATCTGCTTCCAATGAGCATTCCCTCTCCTTTGTGTAACATAGATGCGGTATCTACACAAACTCTTTCACCGTCTCCCACTTCTTTAATTTCTATAATTTTTGCAGATTTCAAATCAAAGCTTCTGGTTCCTAAATACACCATAGCTTCTCTTACTTCATTAATTGAACCTGTATTAAAAATAACCCCGTCTACCCCAACTTCAAGTATTGAAAACATCTTTCTTACTTCCTCTGGTGTATTTGCCATTGCAAAAATTTTTGTATTGATTTTGTGAAGTTTTGCAATTATGTTTTCAAGCGGAATAATTTTCCAGTCTTTTACTTCTACTATTACAAAATCTAGTCCTTTTTTTGCAACCGTTAAAATATTTTCAATATCTTTGTTTGATAAAACCTCAAATTTCCTGCCTATCTTTTTCCCCTTTGGTTTTGCTGAACCTTCTTTTTCAATTATTATATAGTTTGCAGCAGATGATGGATATATCGTATCTAATTTTGTCTTTTTAGAATTTAGTTTTTTTGGATCAAGATACACTGTCTTGATTCCCTCTTCTTCTAACTGTGGAAGAAATTTTGCTAATTGCGCTTGAGGTACTTTGGGCGAAATTATTAATTCTCTAATTTTGCTCAAGTTTTTTCATTGCTTCCTTTACGGATTCTTTTCTGAAAATTATTGATGCTAATGCTTCTACTATTTTTTCTGGATTTTTATGTGCAAAAATATTTCTACCATATGTCACACCTTTTGCTCCTGCTGTCATGGCATCTTCTGTCATTTGTAAAATATCTAAATCTGTTTTAGTTTTTGGTCCTCCCGCAATAACTATTGGAACTGGGGTGCTCTTTACAATTTTTGCAAATGAATCTACATCGCCAGTGTATAATGTTTTAACAATATCTGCTCCACACTCTGCTCCTATTCTTGCAACATGTCCTACAATTTCTGGATCATGCGGATCTTTGATATTTTCGCCTCTTGGATACATCATTGCTAATAGTGGCATATCCCACTTGTGACACTGGTCTGCAGTCATTCCAAGCTGTTCTAACATCTCAGGTTCTTCTTTACCGCCGACGTTGATGTGAAGTGATACTCCGTCTGCTCCAAGTCTTACAGCTTCTTCTACTGTTCCAGTTAACATTTTACGATTAGGAGACATTGACAAAGAAGTACTACTTGAAAAATGAACTAGTACGCCAATCTTTGTTGGTTTTGGTAATGTTTTGAGAATTCCTTTGTTAATTATGATACTTGTAAGTCCATGTGTTTCACATCTGTAAATCATAGATGCTGGATCTGCTAATCCCTCAATAGGACCATTTGAAATTCCGTGATCCATTGGAATGCATAACATTTTTCCTTTTCTAAGAATTCGATTTAGTCGAATTTCATGACCCGATACCATGGCTGAATCTGTTTTTAGTGCCCTACTTAAAAATAACGTGAATCTTTAACTCAAAATTATCTTATTTATGCATGAATGTGTCTGATGTGTTGTTTTATCATATCCTCTCAAGGAATAAATAGAAATCATAGATGTTGTTGAACAAGTTAATTGAGTCAAACTACTGAACAAATTAATCGAAGTGACATTGGAGATATTCTTGAAAATTCTCTAAATGGTAATAGACCTAGTCCTGTAGACTGCCTTAGATTATTAGAGTCTGATGATGTCCATCTAATGGGTCTAGTTTCTGGCCATCTGACAAGAAAGCAATTTGGAAAGAAGGTCTCTTTTGTAAATAATATTATTTTGAATTACACTAACGTTTGCATTACAGATTGTAAGTTCTGTGCATTTTATCGTTCCCCTGGCTCTGAGGATGCTTATACACTATCTTTGGATCAAATTGAATCTCGGGTAAAGACTGCATGGGACATGTTTAAGATTAGACAAGTCTTGATTCAAGGTGGACACAATCCAAATCTGAAAATTGAATATTATGAAAATGCCTTTAAAATGATCAGACAAAAATTTCCAGAAGTTGGTGTACATGGACTTTCTGCATCTGAAATTGATATGATATCTAGAATTGAAAAAACATCTACAAAAGAAGTTTTATCTAGATTAAAAGAATCTGGGTTACAATCAATTCCTGGGGCAGGAGCTGAAATTCTTGTAGACTCTGTTAAAGATGTTATTAGTCCAAAAAAAATATCCAGCGCAGATTGGATTAGAATTATGGATGAAGCTCACTCCCTTGACATTCCAGCATCTGCAACTATGATGTATGGACATGTAGAAAATAATGACGATATTGTTGATCACTTTTTTAAAATTGTAAAACTACAAGAAAAGACTAGTGGATTTATGGCATTTATTCCTTGGAATTTTGAGCCAAACAATACATTGATGCAAGAAGAAAAATTAGTGGAGTATGGAACCGGTGGAACTCAACTACTAAAAATGATAGCGATATCTAGACTTGTTTTTAATGGATTAATACCACACATTCAGTCTTCATGGCTTACAAATGGAGTTGGAATGGCACAACTTGCTTTGCAATATGGTGCAAATGATTTTGGTGGTACATTGATTGGTGAAGAGGTTGTATCTTGTACCGGTTCACGTTCTACTGAACTAACTGGTAAACTAATTGTAGATGCGATTCATCAAATTGGTTATCAAGCAGAAGAGCGAGATAATTTCTATAATCCTATTGCTTTACTATAATCCGTAACTAGACCATTTAGAATCTACTAGGTTTTTTGTTTCGTTATCTACCTTGACTAATTGTTGAATTTCTCTTTGGTACCCTTCTTCTCTAGTTTTTTGAGTGGCATCAATTCCTAATTTTGAACCCAAATTTACCATTGGAGATGCAGGATCAAGTGTATCTGTAGGTGTGTTGTTGATAATTGTTGTATCGCGTGCAGCATCAGCTCTTGTGGTAATTGCCCATATTACATCATTGATATCATGAACATTGATGTCCTCATCTACTACCACAAACATCTTTGTTAATGCTAGCTGTCCCATTCCCCATAATCCCATCATTACTTTTTTTGCTTGTCCTGGATATCTTTTCTTGATTGAAATTATTGCGAAACCTTGAAACCATCCAGATGCTGGCATGCTAAAATCTACAACCTCTGGATGAAACATTCGTATCAATG
The DNA here is from genome assembly GCA_018334095.1 of Nitrosarchaeum sp. Lineage (GTDB taxonomy): Archaea > Thermoproteota > Nitrososphaeria > Nitrososphaerales > Nitrosopumilaceae > Nitrosarchaeum. Next base: position 2,224 of record JAGXTE010000009.1, on the reverse strand, counting down.
GTAAAAATGACTGCTCGATAACTTTGCCAATATATGCATCCTCTAGGATTGGTTTTCCCACTACTGTTGTGACATAAATGGGATTTTTCCTTCTCATGATTCCAGTTAATGTGAAAGTTGGGTATGGTTCAATTGGAGTATAGTATCCTGTATGATCTCCAAATGGTCCTTCATCTCTGATGTCATGTGGGTCAACATATCCTTCTAAAACAATTTCTGCATTTGCAGGTACTTCCAAATCAATTGTTTTGCACTTTACAGTTTTGATTCCTTTTTTTCTTGTAATTCCTGCAAACAAATACTTGTCAAGTCCTTCTGGAACTGGAGCAATTGATGAAAATACAGTTGCAGGTTCACATCCAATAATTACAGCTGCTGGTATTTTCTCTCCACGTTCTTTTGAAATCTCTCCATGCTGTGCACCGCGTTTATGTTTTTGCCAGTGCATCATTGCATGTGTGCTATCTATGATTTGCATTCTATACACTCCAAGATTTCTAACTCCAGTTTCTGGATGTTTTGTAGCAACTAATCCCAATGTGATAAAACGTCCTGCGTCATTTGGCCACGATTTTAAAATAGGTAATTTATCAAAAGATGCATCCCTTGAAGTTATCTCAGTTACTGGTCCACTGTTTTCTAGTTTAGGAAAAGACTCTGCCATTTTTGAAAGTTCGGGAAGTTTTTTTATCTTATTTAGAAATCCTGATGGCATATCCATCTTTGTCATATCTACAATTCTTTGTCCTATCTCTGTAAAGTCTGTCATTTCTAGTCCTATCTCTAATCTTTTCATTGAACCAAACGCATTGCCTAATACTGGCATGTCATAATTTTTTACATTTTCAAAAAGTACAGCTGGACCATTTGAATACATCTCTCTTCTCAAAATTTCTGCAATTTCTAAATTTGAGTCAACTTCTGTTTTGACTCTTTTTAATTCACCATTTTTTTCTAATTCTGTTACAAATTCATGGATGTCTTCAATTGCCATAATTTTATTAAAATTGAATCTAGTATAAGCTTAACTAGATTTACGCATGCTTGATACTTTAAAAATAATTTTAACACGTGGAACTTAATTCCTACCACTTGGAACTTATCTCATTGGTTGATGACAAATGCGTGGTCTGTAATGGAACTGGCACTATCGAGCTATTGGGTTCTCAATGTCCTTTTTGTAATGGAACTGGTGAATCAAACAAATTAGCAAAATCTTATCTTGATTCACATATTTGTCAATGCGTTTTTCTTGATAGAAAACGATGTCCATTATGTGGAAAGAGATGTCATCATGATACTCCAAACAAACCAAAAATTTTACTTAGTCCTGAATAGAAATTTTACATTGGTGGAAGTTCGTTTTTTCTATCATGTCCACCAGAACCAAATTTACAATAGAAACATAATTCTGATTCCATGTATTTTAACTGCTCTACTTGAATGGCTCCAAGTTTTAATGCAATTTTTGTTAAAATTCTATATTTTAATGGCATAGCTGGAATTACTTCTTGAGTATACACTCTATAATGATCGGGACAGAATTTTAGAGTTATTTTTGATGGCTCTTTACCTTTCTGATTTACTTGTCTTGTAAAATTGATCTGCTCTCTAATGTATTCGTGTTTTGGACAAGGGCAATCTTTTCCTCCAGGGTGTTTGTATGCTGGTGTATTTTTCCAATCAAATCCAGGATACTCTTTTTCAAAATCATCCATAGTTACAGTTAGGTGTATTATGCATATAAAACTTGATCAAATTTTACTTTGATACTTGACCCAAATGTAAATAAACCCCGAAAATTCATCCAAACTAAATGTCGGCTGCTAAAAAGCAAACAAAACAAGATCTTGAAAACAAGATTGCCGAATTAGAAGCTAAATTAGATAAATTGGCAACACAGCTTGAAGCAAAACCAGCACCAAAACCAGCTGAGGTTGCAAAGCCTGCTGAAGTTGCAAAACCAGCACCAAAACCAGCTGAAGTTGCAAAACCTACTGAGGTTACAAAACCAAAAGGCGTATTGCCAAAAGGTTCTGAGCCAAAACCAGCAGATGTGCCAAAACCATCTGAGACAAAAGCATCACCACCAGCTACTGTTCAAGCAGCTTTAGAGAATGCTTATCAAAATGCCAAAATGACCGATTTCCATTGGTATAGGGCACATGTAACAGGTTATTCTCCAGCTCCAAACAGATACTTTGTAAGAAGAACTGCTCCTGTA
>JAGXTE010000008.1 GCA_018334095.1 Nitrosarchaeum sp. | reverse complement strand
GATTATCCATTAATTGATTCATATAGAATTTTTACTCATGAGCATCTTGGAAATTTGTTTTCTGTAATTTTATTTCCTCACAGATGGATTTATGAAATGATTGAAGCGTGGTATTCAAATGGTATTTTGGGATTTGGTTATGATTTTGAAGATGCACGTGGGATTAATCATCCTCCCGCAATAGCTGGTGCATATTTTGCAGCAAAATTAGGTGTATCAGAATATCTTGTAAAAAATAAAATTCAGGCTGGGGTTGTAATACTACGTGAAATTAGACCTGAATACGCTATTCCAGTTGGTGTATGGCAGGTAAGAGAAGGAATTCGCTCTGCAATGAAACAATCTCCAATATTTGGTAATTCTTTTGATGATGCACTTACTTTGGCTTCAAATAAAACAAGTATTAGTAAACTTGAATGGATCTCAAAAGGAAATATTACGAAATTAATTCATCAAAAAACAATCGCTGATTTTTTCTAATTAACTTTTACTGCTAAAAAATTATGCCTAAATTTTCTAATTCTCGTCTTTTTGGATCATTACATCCTGTTTCTAAAGTATGTTTTTATTCAAAAAATTACATTGGATACTCTGAGATGTGTTAAATGCAGTAAAACTATACCAAAAACTGCTAATTATGTAATAGTTGTATTTTTAGTCAAGGGTAAATTATCTGACCCATTTTATGAGCATCTTTACTGTCCTGATAAATTATCTATTACGTGTTAATGTAATCTTGATCTATTTATTGGCCATTTTTTAATTCAATTATAGTGCAGAATAAGAACTTGTTAATTGGAATAGCCATTATTGCCAGTCCAATTGTTTTTGCCATTATTGCATTTCCTGATAGCTTTAGTCTAAGTTGGAATCAAGGTCGAGGTGGATTTATTTTTGCACTCGTATTTGTTGTTGCAGAATTAATTGGTCTTAAAATTATTATTTCTAAAAAAAGATTACTCACTGTAATTCCAATAGCCGCATCTGTAATTGCATATCTTATAGGATTGGAATATGGATTAAGAGATTTTATTTTATCTGGAGAAGAATTGTTTAACGTTCAACTAATTTATTCTTGGACATGGATGTGGGATTTTATTATAATGAGCATTTTTGTTGTAGTTGCACTAAGTATATTTTTTGGTAAACGTTGGATTCGAATTGCGCCTGCAGGTCCCATATTTCTTGCTGGCAGTGCAATAATTCTTTCACTTGATGCATTTTTCCCATATGACTCGCTTGGCCCATTGCAATACGTGGTACCCTATTTGGTTCAAACCAATGTTTGGTTGATAAATGTGCTTGATTTGGGAACTGCCACTGCTCGAGACAACATCATGTTCTTAAAAGGTGATTTTGGACCCATGGTGCTTCAGGTATTTTGGCCATCTGCTGGTGTACATAGTGTTATTATCTATTCCTTGGTTATGGGCGCATTCCTGCTAAAAATGAATATTCATAGAAATCGAAAATTGATTTACTTTGGAATAGGAATTGTAGGTACTATTGGTGTGAATATGATCAGGATTTTTTCTCTATCATGGTATGCACTAAAAGTTACTACTGATGCTAAACAATGGGAAGAATTTCACTCAGTTGCAGGCGAGATCATGTTTTTGCCTTGGCTGTTTGTATTTTTACTGATAGTAATTATCATAGAAACAAGGAGACTAAAAAAATCAGAATCTGAAGGAAAAATACCCCCTAAAAATAATTCGTAATGCTACTTTGACCTTGTATTTCTGCAAGTTCTGAAACTTTTACCCCTAATCGTCTGATTGTACTTTTTTGCTCTTCTAATGACTCTTTCAGTAATTGTAAAGCATTTTTTTGTAATTCTTCTAAACTTGATGTATGATTTTTTAGCATTCTAGATTTTGTTTTACTCGTTAAATCTGATTGAATGAATTGTATTCCTACAGATTTGAATGTTTTATTATTTTTCTTAATTACTTCGTACAACTCTTTAGACAACTCTATGATATTTTCTGCAAGGAATTCATAATCGTTTGAATCTTTTTTTAGGGTAGAGAGTTTACTGTATTGTATGCTTGCCTCTCTTTCCTTTACTGGTTCAGTGTCGATTCCTCTTACCGCATTGAATATGTAGGTTCCATGTTTTCTTCCAAATTCTTTATTCAAAGTAAACACATCTATTTTTTTAACATCTCTTATTGTTTCAAAATTCATTTCAGTAAATCTTGCTTCTGTTTTCTTTCCAATTCCTGGAATTGCTCTGATCTTTAATTGTTCCAAGAATTTCTCAACTTTTTCTGGTGATACAATTGTCAAACCATCTGGTTTTCGAAAATCTGATGCTATTTTAGAAATTAATTTGTTTGATGACACTCCTATTGAACAACTAAGTTTTAATTTTTCTCTAATTGTGTTTTTGATTTGTTGTGCTAAATGACTTGCTGAATCAAAATTTCCTTCTACTCTGTTGGTGACATCTAAATACGCTTCATCTTTTCCAACATATTCAAAAATATCTGCACTTTCTTTAATAATTTCCATGGCTTTTTGAGAAATCTCTCCATAATACTCAAAATCAACTGGGAGAAACACTGCATCTTTTCTTTCTTCTAATCTTTTTTTTGCAAAAATAATCGGAATACCTGATTTCACTCCATATTTTCTTGCTATGTAATTTGCAGTTGCGATTGCTCCACTATCTCCACCTCTATCTGAAAAAACACAGACACATACTGGTTTAGTTTTTAAATTTGCGGCTCTTATTTCCTCACATTGTGCAAAGAAATAGTCAAAATCTATGTGGAAAATTATTCTAGACTCCAATTTGAATTCCTCATGTGATTATTTCACTACTCTGTATCATCTAAATATTGAACATTTTTAACAATATTATGGCTTATCCTATCTCATCTGATGAAAATGGCATTAACATCAAGCCCGAATTGATGGAAAAAGAAAAACTATATCATTATGTGTTTAAAGATAAAGTTCTATTGCTATTCAAAGACTCTCAAGATTTCCTAAATTGCTATGAAATCGAAGAAGAAGAATTAGTAAATCAAGTAAAGAATGCCAAAACTGATGAGGAAGTTGAAAAAATCTTTGAAAAATACATCCAGCGTGATGACCCAAAAATTAAATAAAAGACAATGAAGATTTTGTTATTAAAGGAACAATAAATTGAGTGATTCAAAAAAATCTAAAGACGCGGAAGACATTTTGTCTGAATTTCACGACACTCATGTATCCTCAGAACCAGAACCCGCATTATCTTCACCTGAACCAGAACCCGCATTATCTTCACCTGAACCAGAACCCGCATTATCTTC
>JAGXTE010000007.1 GCA_018334095.1 Nitrosarchaeum sp. | reverse complement strand
CATATGTTGATAGATACAACAATGAACCAAGTTATAAAAAATGGTTTGATGATAATTTCCCAGAATACTCTTCAATTTATGAAGCAGTTGGATTGGACAAACCAAAAACTGATACACCAAAAACAGATGAACCAAAAACTGATACACCAAAAACTGACATACCAAAAACTGATAAACCGAAATTTGGAATATGTGGGCCTGGAACAAAACTAATTGATGGCATATGTACTATTGTCGATATGCCAAAACCAAAACTAAAGCCTTGGTGGCAATTTTGGTAGACTTTATTTTTATTAAAATATTTTAATTAACTTTTATGCATGAATTTTTGGGTTTGACAAAAACAATGCATATTGTTGTAACTTGTATTTCATAAAGAAATTTGCTTTTGCTCTTGGATAGTTTTTACTTACATACTCTTTAATTTCTGGCACACTCATTTTTGCTAATTTATAAAATTCTGAATTGTATTGAGAAGGTTGTATGATGATATTCATCAAATTATATTTTAATATTTTGTTTTTCCAAATATGAATCAAAATTTGTTCTAGTCTTTGTTAGTTTTCTCAAACCATGAAAGACTACAAATAAAATCAGTTTTCATAAATCTGTCTTTTAATGTCCGAAATATGTTCATTAAAAATTTCAATTCCAGCATCAAATAGTTTCATTGTATTTTCCACAGTACTTGGTTGATTTTCATCGATTCGTTTGTTTGTTAGATATTGGCCAGAATCGTGAATGTATTTTTGTAGGACCATCCCCAAAATACATTCATGCATATTTTGAATATCCCACTGTTCTTTTGTAGAATTTACCAAATTGAAATACTTTGGAATTTGACTAGTCGCTATTTGTAGTAAATTTTCAAGTTCTCTTGTATCGTCAATGCTCAGTTTCATCTTACAATTAACCTGATTTGATCTTTCAAATTAATAGTTTTGATTCTCTAAAATTTGACATTTTTATGAGGCTATTTTTTTATTTTTCGTAAAATATTATAGTATAATTACTGTCAAAATAATCTTACCAAAACTAGTAACCTTTCTCACACTTTCCCGGTTATACAAATCTCTAAACCACTACACATGACACACGACGATATCGATATCATCGGTAAAAACGTCAAAGACATGTACGGAACATTCATGGGTAAAGTCATTGGAACAATAACTGACATTGATGGAAGCATCCAATCAGTTGGCGTTGACTGCGGTGCTCAAGGTTTACAGCAAATCGCATATGAGCAACTTGTAGTTCAAGGCAGTGTTGTTATATTCATTCCAAAATGGAGACTAGACTCACAAAGACTTCTACGCGAAAAACAACTAACACTGCGTCGTCTAAAGGCCTTGATTGATATTGTTTCTGAAAATGATGACATGAAAGAAGATGCCGAAATAATTCATGAAAAATACAAGTCAAAACTTGAATCATTGGATGAGCTAGAAAACAAAATCAAATCAAAGCTAGATGCAAGACAAGCAGCGCTAGAGGAACAGCTAAAGTCTACAAAGATGTTGTTATTTGATGCAAAAGTACAATACAAGAGCAACGAAATTTCAGAGAATACATTTGAGACAGTGAAATCATGCGCTACAGAATTAATTGAGCATGTAACTCACGAATCTGCCGAAATCTCAAACGTAAAGAGAAGAATCGCTGATCTTGATGCAGAAGTAATAATTGTGACGACACCTCCGAAAAAAGAAATCCAAGAATCCGCCGTTTCATATCTGGGCAATTCTGAACAAGAACAACTAGTTCAGAGCATACTTCCAGAAGCACCAACAGATCCAGTCATTCATTCAGAAGCAACACATGCTGATGAAACCGAATCACATCTACCAACACCTCCCAAACAGGTGAAACCAACTACATCACACTATGACGACTGGCTTGGCAGAATGGAAGCATCTTAACTTTTTTTAAATTATTTTTCTTTAACATTTACAAGTCTGAATCTCTATACTGTTTTGATGTCCGAATTTAATATCGGTCTTGGAAATAATAATGCTCAAACAAGAATCAATGCATCTTTGGATTTTGTCTCTTTTTGGGATAAACAGGCAAAAAATCTCAGTTGGTTTTCCCCTTGGGAAAAAACATTAGACTGGAACCCTCCATTTGCTAAATGGTTTGTAGGAGGTACAATTAACGCATCATACAATACACTTGATATTCATCAGCAAAACAAGGCTGAAAAACCTGCTATATTGTGGGAAGGTGAGAACGGCGATTCACGCATTCTAACTTACAAGGACATGTGGAAACAAGTCCAAAAACTTGCAAATGTCCTCGAATCACTTGGTGTAAAGAAAGGAGACCGAGTAACTATCTATCTTCCAATGATCCCAGAACTGCCAATATCGATGCTTGCATGTGCAAGAATCGGTGCAACTCATACTGTTATATTTTCTGGATTTAGTGCAGCTGCAATTAAAGATAGAATTGAAGATTCAAAATCAAAAATAGTAATTACTGCTGATGGTGGATATCGACGTGGAAATGTGATTAAACTCAAAGAAGTAATTGATGATGCAATTAATAATCTTGATTTTGTTCAAAATGTAATTGTAGTTGAAAGAATAAAAAATAAAATCAATCTTTCTTCAAAAGACAAACTTTGGAATCAATTAATGGAAAATACATCTGATGTATTTCCTGCAGAAAAATTAGACAGCACTCACCCTCTTTACATTTTGTATACATCTGGAACAACAGGAAAACCAAAAGGAGTACTGCATGGAACTGGAGGTTATCTGACACACTTACATTCCACATTCAAGTGGGCATTTGACATTAAAGATTCTGATGTGTTTTTTTGTACAGCTGATATTGGTTGGGTCACAGGACACAGCTATGTGGTTTATGGTCCGCTTTTACATGGTGCTACAGAAGTAATGTATGAGGGTGCACCAGATTTTCCAGACGCATCACGAATGTGGGATATAATTGAAAAATACAAAGTTACAATTTTTTACACAACTCCTACTGCTCTTCGAATGTTTATGAAATTTGGAAACGAACTTCCGAATTCATTTAATCTTTCATCTCTTAGACTTTTAGGCAGTGTCGGCGAACCAATTAATCCTGAAGTATGGAAATGGTATTTCAAAATAATTGGAAAAGAAAAATGCCCTATAATTGATACTTGGTGGCAAACTGAAACTGGCGGCATGTTGATATCTGCTTTGCCTGGGTTGGAAACAATTCCACTAAAGCCAGGCTCTGGAACTCTACCAATCCCAGGACTGCAAATATCTGTAGTTGATGAATCTGGAAATGAAGTACCTGCAAACACTAAGGGATATCTGCTAATCAGAAATCCTTGGCCTGGAATGCTTTTGACTTTATGGGGAGATGATAAGAAATACCGTGATGTGTATTGGTCAAAGTACAAAAATTGTTACTATCCTGGTGATTATGCACTAAAAGATTCAGATGGTTACTTTTGGTTACTTGGTAGAGCAGACGATGTCCTCAAAGTAGCTGGTCACAGAATAGGCACTGCTGAGCTTGAAAGCTGTCTTGTATCTCATAATGATGTTGCAGAATCAGCTGTTTGTGGAATCCCAGATGAGATTAAAGGTGAAATCATAATTGCGTTTGTAGTTTTAAAACAAAATGTAACAAAAGATACCGTACTTTTAGAAAAAGAATTGTCTGTAAAAATAAGAGAAGATATTGGTGCAATTGCCACTCCACAACAAATCTATTTTGTATCAAAATTGCCAAAAACCCGCAGTGGTAAAATTATGCGAAGACTTCTAAAGGCAATAGCAAACAATGAGACTATAGGTGATGTCAGTACTTTGGAAGATGGGGCTGCTGTTTCTGAAATCCAGTCTGCATTTGATGAATTACAAAAATCAATTCAAAATAAAACAAAATGATCTTATTTTTTTAAAGATCTTAAATCAGTTGTCACTAACATGTCAAACATTTTCTTTAACCCTTCATATTCAGATTTAGAATTTTCATCTAACTTGTCGTATTCGCTTTTTTTAATCTCATCGAGCTTTTCTTTAGCTTCTTTAAAGTAATCTTCAAATTCTTTAATTTTTTTATCATTTAATTCTGTAAGATCAAAAATTACTGTATTGCTTCCAAGCAAATTTTTCTTCTCATCATAAAGACTCACTGCATGTAATATGCCTGGAAAAGTACTCCCATTTTGTTTCTTAAATGTAATTTCTCTATCTGTGACATTACCTGTCTCAAACCATGTTTTTAGTGAGTCATTCATTGCTTCCCACATGTCTTTAGGCACGTGTTCAAATATTGTTCTACCAAGAATCTCAGTTTTGGCATATCCTAACTTACTAGCATAAGTTGAATTACAATCAAGAATAATCCCAATTGAGTTGATTCGTCTCCACATTATTGGTGCGTCCTTGAGAATTTTTCTTGCTTCTGTCTGTGGCATTTTTTATTTTACAATTGACTAGTTATTAAATTGAAATCTTGGCAAATAGCATCTGCTGACTTTTTAATATTAAATTAATGATGTCTTGAAGATCAAATTGACTAAAACCCTAGTATGAATTCAATTTCTAACAATCAATTATGATATTATACGACTTTCTTTTTATGTGATGTCTGTGTAGTTAGTTTATGTCAGCAGTAGGTGGAAACACAAAGAAAACATCAAAGAATAATTCGATCTTTATTGTCGGTGGAATTATTGCAGCTGGTGCCCTGTTGCTATTTGCATATCTAATGTGGTATGTGGCTCCAGCAGAAAACATGGAGCTAGTAAGAATCGTTGCAGTAACGGAGTCAGGTTGTATTGCTGAGACATCAGATGGATTTGCAGTAAATATTGGTGAATGTAGAGGAGAGCCCAATCAATATGTCATGGCGCCAGTGGATAAAAAAGTCAGAGAACGTGCAGCTATGATGAATCCTACAACTTAGCTAAACCACTGATCTAAATTATGACTCTTTTTTTCTAATGCCTTTTTTAGTCGATTCAAAGAAGATTGAATTCGGTCTTCAGAAAAACTTCTTTCTTTGACTAGATAGTTTGTCATTCCTTCATAGTCTACTTTCCCAAAGACTATTTCATCAACATCTGTTACAATCGGTTCAAGAAATATTTTACGAATCTTCTCATACTCGATTGTCTGTAACTGTTCTTGAATTTGTGGAATGTCTTCTAATCTTGAATATTGTTTTATCATCTTTAATGCAGTTTTTGGTCCTATCCTGTCAAATCCATTTGGATTAAAATCAGTACCAATTAAAATTCCAATATCTACTATTTGCTCTCTTGTGACTTCTAAAGCATCTAAAGTTTTTTGAGTTTCAATTATTTCTGGCTCAATTTCCACATACGTGTTTCTGTTTGGAATCTTTCTTCTTCCGCTATTTGTAAAATTTCTGATTAGCCTCTTTGCTCCACAAAGTATGGAGTCAAAGTCTTGACTTGCAGAGGCATAAGCTTGCCCTGTATTTGTTAGATGAGCTGCAGTTGCTTCGCCTTCTGACGCTGCATCAATGTATGGAATTCCAAAATATGATAAAATTTGTTTTGATTCTTTAACCATCCCGTCTTTCATGCTAGTTGTTTGCTGAGCAAATTTTCTTGCATCATCTAAATTCCCTTCCGCAATTGCTTTTTCATATTTTATTGTAGCATCTTTTTTGATCTGCTTTCTTCTTTCAATCTCTGCAGTTTTCAACGACGGTGGTTTTCCATCAAATACATAGACTGGTTTTATCCCTAATGATAAAAAATTGATATTTCTATAAAGTAATCCGCTAAGATGACTCGTTATTCTGCCTTCAGAATCTGATAGCTGTAATCCGTCTGGACCTCTAATACTTGCCAAGAACTGATAAATTGCATTATACGCGTCAATTGCTATGACTTTGGATGAAAATGATTCCAGAGTCGTTTTCTCTCTTACTACTAACTCTTTGAGGTTTAATCCCATTGATTGTTGTTGATTTTTGAGCTATTTTGTCTTTATCGTTTGAATTATAGATCGTTCTAATCATAATTGGATATATAAAAAAGAAAAATCTAATCAAATGATGAATCATTTGGATTTGTCTGTAAACTTGAAAGAGAAAATATATGACATTAAAGAATCTCAAAATAATTTTTTAAGAATTGTTTCATACTTTCCATTATCTGAAGATGAAAAACAATCTATTTTGAAAAAAACTCAACATGTTGATTTTCGTTCAATTTTTTCTGATCATGTCTCTGAAGAAGAATGGAACAAAACTAAACATCAGATAATTAAGCGCTTTCAGAATGAACTATTTGATATAGATTCAGCATAAATTATTTTTAAAAATTGTTTCTGATTTGCTTTATTATGTGGTACTTCTAAGATTTCTTGCCAGGTTAGCCAAGTGGAACGGCGGCCGTCTCGAAAACGGCTACGCGCAAGCGTGCAGGGGTTCGAATCCCTTACCTGGCGCTCATAAATTCATACTTTCATATAATTTATAATATTTCTGCAGGACTATTTTTGAAATAATTGTTAAAAAATCGTCTATCCATGGGTATGTATCATAGAGAAATTAACTATAATCATGCAAGAAAAAACACTGGTATTATTGAAACAAGACATTCTTACATATTGGACAGACTTGGAAGCAGGAGATTTTGAAGATAAAGAGTTCTTAAAAGAGCTTAATGCTTCTATTGGATATTACAATGAGTACAAGCGTGGTCAGGTAGCAAAAGCAATAGAAAAATGAAGTCAGAAATATGTTTTGATTGTTATAGGATAATGGAAAAAAGAAACGAAAGTGAAGAGGATGCTTACAGAGTATTTTGGATTTGTGAATCATGTGGTAAAAGAAAATATGATGAACATGATCAATTAAGAATCAACTAGTATCATGACTGTATCTCTAATTTCCTCATATACTTGGTTTAACTTCTGATCTTTATGAAATATTGTCATGATTGTTTAACTCCAATTAATCGTAATTCATCCGAGGAATACTGTAGTTTTTGCAAGAGGGATAGAGATAATAAAAATCATCAATCAAACAATGAAACTACATGGAATCTCTTTTTATGAATTTATAATACTAGTCATAGATCATTAAATTTTTTTCTTCAAGCGTCTTATTTTCTATACTTACTAGACTTGCTCTGAAAATTGTGGAAAGAAAAGATAATCAAATAGTAGTAGAAGAATATGCAATATGAAAAGTCAAAAGAGTATGAAGCACACTATAAAATGCAAATACTGTGGTAAATCAGATAATGTGCAATACTTGGGAGGTCTTGACTGGTTCTGTAACAAAAGATGCTATTACAATTACAGACACATGAATGAGAATCATGAATAATATTGCCTTGGCATCATGAGGACAATTATCTTGTGTTACCGTTCTATATGCCATTATGGTTCCAAATGACAATCACATCCTCTTTGACAGTAACTTTCATTTTATTATACTTCACCTCATAAATAGATCAATGATATATGTCAGATTCGCATACTTTACAATATGACAAAATTAAAAAAAGGAAAAACACCGCAAGTAAACAAGAACAACAAGACAATTCCAGAGAATCTGAAGAAAAAGGAATATCGAGAATCCTATGA
>JAGXTE010000006.1 GCA_018334095.1 Nitrosarchaeum sp. | reverse complement strand
TCAAAGGATCTTAATTTACTTGAAAAGATATACGATGTTATTCATTCAAATCAATCACAAAAAATCTATCAACGACAACTTGAAAAAAATTTAGAAGATGATACAACATGGTTTTATCTCAATAAACAGGCTGCATTAGTAGGAACAATTGCTCTTTGTGAAGAACCAGATGAATCACCATTAGGCCCAATCAAAGTAGTATTGACTTCATCTAATATTGATAGTATTTTGGATTGGTTAATTCTTTAAAACTAATTTAATTATTACTGAATTTTATTTATTTAAAAATTGATACTAATTGGGGTAGTGCAATAACACTGGTACTTCTTACTGACAAATCCATATCAGATGACATCATTGTTTCTTCCGGATTTAATTCTATTAGAAATGCATTATTTTGTTTGGCATATAGTGGTAATGTATTTGCAGGTGATACCACTAACGATGTACCTGCAATTATCATAACATCACAATTACTTGAATGAATCATAGCTTCTTGCCATGTATCTTGTGGAAGCGGCTCCCCAAACCATACTACATTTGGTCTCAAAATATTTCCACATTTACATAAAGGTGGAATATTTATAAATTCAGTTAAAATTTTATTTTTAAATTTACAAACAGTACATTTTATTTCTATAATACTTCCATGTAATTCTAACACTTTAGTACTTCCTGCTCTTTGATGGAGTCCATCAATATTTTGAGTTAATATGACAACTTTTACAAATTTCTCTAATTCTGCTATTGCTTTATGTCCTAAATTTGGTTCTGCAGAAAAAATATTCTTCCTTCTTTCATTATACCATTCCCAAACTAATTTTGGATTTTCATAAAATGCATCTATAGTAGCTAATTTCATTGCATCATAATTTCTCCATAATCCATCTTTTCCTCTAAATGTAGGAATTCCACTCTCTTGAGAAATTCCTGCTCCTGTAACAAATACGATTTTTTGAGCCTCTTTTAGCTTTTTTATGGCTGATTCAAACATTTTTTGATTATTTTATCTCAATTTCTAAGAAATCTTTTGCTGTAATAACTGACTCATGAATTTGTTTTGCTTCTTCTAGATGTTTAGTTTCATCTTTATATCTTGCAGAAAAATGTGTTAAGATCAGATTTTTTACTTTAGCATTTTTTGCTAGTATCGCTGCTTGTTTTGCTGTTGAATGACATGTTTCTTCAGCTTTATCTGCAGTTTCATCTAAAAATGTAGAATCAAACACAAGATAATCACAATTCTCAAAGAATTTTTCTAATTCTTTTGTTGGCATTGTATCTCCTGAAATTCCGATTTTTTTACCTGGTCTTTTCTCCCCTAATACCTGTTCTGGAAGAATTATTCTTCCTTCAATTTTAATTTCCATTCCGTTTTGCAATTGATTCCACAACTTTCCTTCCGGAATTACTAATGCCTTAGCTTTTTCTATATCAAATCTACCAGGCTTATCTTTTTCTACAAAAAGATAGGAATAAGTGGTAACTGAATGATTAGCTTTACAAGCATATATTGAATAAATTTTTGAATCAAATACTATTCCATCTTCTACTATTGTAATAATAACAGAAAATGACAATCCAAAATTTAAAACTTTAATATTTGCAGATATAAATTCCTCAATTCCACTAGGTCCGTAAATTTCTAAGGCCTCTGTTCTGTGTTGCATAGTCATCGTCTGAAGTAATCCTAACAATCCTATACAATGATCTCCATGAAGATGTGTAACAAAAATTTTCATTTTTTTATTCCATCCTAAACCTGATTTTAAATAAGAAATTTGTGCAGCTTCTCCTGCATCAAACATTAAAATTTCACCTTCTCTTTCTAAGCAAATACAAGACAACCCTCTATTTTCAGTAGGTTGAGCGGCTGAAGTTCCTAAAAACACTAGTTTCATTTTATCAAAATTATTCTTGTCAAGCTTTTATGCCTATAGATCTCATATTTTTTAATTGGGTTTATCTTCAATTTGTTTTCAAATCCCTTTTTACACATAATGCCTATTTTCTTACGCTTTGGCAAAACTGATACAAATTTCTTTAGTAATTCTTCAGGATTTTCTGATGATTTTGAGGCTGTTCCGTAAGGTAGATCTGTAACAATTCCATCAAATTCATTTATCATTTTAGTTAATTGACTGAAATCAGATTTGATTATTTTTGAATTGTATTGATTTGCATCCAAATTTTCTTTGGACATTTTACACATTTTTTCATCAAAATCTAATCCAATTGCATGAATTCCCATCGATTCAGCTTCTAATAATGTAGTTCCAGTACCACAAAATGGGTCACAAACAGTTTCTCCCTCTTTTAATCCAACCAAATTTATCATTGCTCTTGTAAGCTTCCAGTCTAATTCATGTGGGTGTTTTTTAATTTTCTTTGGTCTACTTTTAATTTCATATCTTTTTGAAAATCCAAAAAAATTTTCCTGATCAGTGAAAATTAGATATATGCTGATATCTGGATTTTCAAGAGATACTTGAGCTTTTGAAAATTTAGTTATCATGTCTCCCATTGCCTTTTCTAATTCTGGAATGTTAAAATTATTTGATGATAAATTAATAATTCTACAAACAAAAGTTTTTGCATTTTTTAACACTTCAAAATTTTCTTCATCTAAAAATAAACCAGACATTTTACGAAGTATTTGACCTGAAATTTTTACAAAAGTTGCACGATTAGTAATTTCCTTCCAATTTGTCTTTGATTGAATTATTACTAAATTTGATATAATTTGCGCTTTGGCAAATCTATCATATGTTTTTGCTATTGAAATTATTTCGTCAATTGCAATTTCTAGATAATCTTTAGATAAAATAAAAAAACTCTCAGGCATTATATTATTGCCTTTGCAATTGTATCTGAAACATCAACCAATGATGTTTTTCCAGGAATTGTGTTTGTACTAATTATTTTAGTTACTCCTGCATTTTTAATTTTCTTTTCAGCACCATTTCTAAGTAATGCATGTGTGCATGCTACAAATATTCGTGCACATTTTTGCTTTTTAAGAAACTCAGTAGCTTTGATAATACTTCCTCCAGTACTAATCATGTCATCAACTAGAATTAAATCTCTGCCTAAAATCTCATTAAAATTTGTAGCTTTGATTTCTACTTTTCCGGTTTTACGATCTCTTTGTTTCTCAAGAGTTATGTATTCTGTTTTTAACAACTTTGCAAATTCTTTTGCTCTTTCTTTTCCTCCATGGTCTGGGGATACTACTAATGGATTTTTTAATTTTAATTTTGTAAAATATTTTGCTAGATCTGGAATTGCAGTTACGTTTTTTGATTTTATATTAAAATATTTTAAACCCATCATACTATGAATATCTACAACAATTATCCTAGATGTTCCTACACTTTTGAACAACTTTGCAATTACTTTCATTGTTATCACTTCTCCTGGTAAGAATTCTCTATCTTGACGTGCATAACCCATGTAAGGTATAACTGCAATTACTTCTGTTGCATATTCATTTGCTTTCGAAATTATTGAAAGTGTCTGAATTAAATTCTCATCGACAGGTGGATATGTTGACTGTATGACAATGATTTTATTTTTTTGAGGTTTTTTTTGAAAAGTAATTTTACTTTCACCATCTGGAAAAATCCTTAACTGTGATTTTATGAAATTTGCATTTAATTTTTTTGCTAATTTTTTTGCTAATTCTTCAGATGAACTTCCAGATATAACAGTAAATTTTGTCAATAGTTCAACGAGCAAGAAGGGGTTCTTAAATTTTGAGGGTTTTGGATAACATTTCTTTATCGGTAATTTATAGAACCTTTTTAAAACAGAAATGAATTTTTTTGTCATTGAATTTTAAAATTATGCTATTTTTATCATTACTAATTTCTGGTACTTTTGGTACTGCACTTGCTCATACTGTTGATTCTGTAGATGAATATAGATTAGAAATTGGGTGGATGAATGAGCCTGTAGTATCAGGAGAGACAAACGGCATTGAATTGCTAGTTAGCCACCTTGAGCCTGGTCTAGAATTAAAGCAACAAAAATTTGAAAACGGTGTATCTGGACTTGAAAAATCTTTAAAAATAGAACTATTATTCAAGGAAGAAAAAATAATTCTTTCTCTATCACCTGATCACAACATTCCTGGAAAATATTATGCATTTGTAAATCCGACAGTATCAGGATTTTATCAAGTAAATATTTTAGGAAATATTGAGCAAACTCCAATTAGCTTATCAATGCATCCTCCAAAAGTTGATGAACGTTCATACATTGAATTTCCAAAACCATCTGATCTTACATTAACTCAGCTAATTGATGGACATACAACACTTCTTGGAGAAGTAAATAGCCTAAAAAAATCATTTACTGAATTAGAACAATCTAATCAACAAATGAATATCAGTTATTTCGCTATTGGTATTAGCATATTGGGAATTATTATTGCATCAATTACTCTTTTTAAAATCAGAAAATAATTATTTTATTAAATTACCTTTTGATTTTAATATCTTTATATAGATATTATTTTTGATTTGAGAAACACCTAATGAGTTTATTTACTATGATGATATAGATTTGATATGTATAATACAATTCTTGTTCCTCATGCAGGAACACCTGCTGGTGATATAGCATTAAAACATGCTATTTCTGCAGCAAAATCATCATCAGCTAAAATAATATTATTACATGTTGTAGAACAAATACCACGTCCTCCAATGTTTGCATTATCTTCATCTGAACAAAAAAAATTATTAAAAAATATTCATATTGCTGATGAAGATTTCAGAAGAGGAATGATATCTGAAATGGAAAAAAGAGTAAAAATATGCGATGATAACAACATAAAAGCAAGCATTACAGTTACTATAGGCTTAGCAGCAGATGAGATTCTCAAAATAATAAAAAAACAAAAGGTTGATCTTGTAGTTATGGCAAAACGAAGAAAATTAAAAGGATTAAAAAGTCTATTAACTCTTGGTAGCGTTTCAAGAAAGATTGTTGAAAATACTGCATGTCCTATTCTGCTTGTAGATATAGAAAAAAATGAATAAAATATTGAAAAATAATCAAAGCAGATTTTAGTCAATTAACAAAGATGACTGATGAACTATGGATGATTTACTATTCAACTTAGTTTTATTAGCAATTTTTTTGGTTATTCTAGTTAAAAGTGCTATATTTGCTATAAATTCTATTGAAAAAGTCACAAAAAGATCTGGCATTGGTCAGCTTGCTGCAGGCTTTGTTATAGTTGCAGTAGCTACATCAGTACCAGAAATAAGCGTGGCAATATTCTCAACCCATACTGATAATGTTGGTATTACTTTAGGTGATATCTTTGGATCAAATGTTACAAACATTGGGCTAGTTGCAGCATTGTTCTTGTTTTTGTCACCAATCAGAAAAATGCAAGTAAAAACAACAAAAAACCTTTTTCCATTATTGATAGCAGCATCATTAATTCCACTTATTTTGTTGTTAGTTCAACAGGGAAGTAAATTTGTTGGAATAGCATTGCTTGCAACTTTTGCTTTTTTTGTTTATTATGTATTTAAAACTAATAAAATTCAAAATTATGAACAGAGAGAACAGGGTTCTGTTTACAAACCACTGTTACTCTTTTTTGTTGGTATTGCTGGAGTAACATTAAGTGCAAAAATGCTTGTTGATAGTGCTTCATCAATAGCTGAATTTACAGGAATTAGACAATCTGTGATAGGTGCTACTATAATTGCTCTAGGAACATCTTTACCAGAATTAACAGTAGATATTGTTGCAATAAAAAGGAGATTACTTGATTTAGCAATTGGTGACATAATTGGTTCATGTATAACAAACATTACTTTAGTTCTTGGAATAGTTCTTGTTTTATCACCAGTTGCAATTAATTTTAGTATATTATCGGCATTGATCTCCTTTGCAATAGGTTTACCAATTGTTCTGTTTGTTCTAATAAGAAATGGTCATATTCACAAATGGCAAAGTATGGCATTATTTTCAATTTATTTGATTTTCCTAATTATGATTTATGAAATTCAAATAAGTATTATATAGTTTAATACAAAAAATTGAAAACTAAAAATAATAAAATAAATCAACTGTTCTAAATCAATTTTAAATTTTAATTATAATATTAATGTCTGTGAATGATATCAAAATATTTCTTTTTTCTTACCATAGATTGTCCAACTGGAATCATTTTATCTGCCAACTTTCTCACTTCCCTTTCATGCATTTTAGGATATTTTATGTGTAAACATTCATGATAAAGTGTATTTACTGTTTCTACTTTAGGTTCGGTTGACAGATGTGGATTGAGCCAAATTGTCCCACACTCTTTAATACATTCAGCCCATACAGTGTTTGGTTTTGTTTTTCCTTTGTAAATATAATTTGAAAAATGTTTACGATCATAAACCAGAACTGGTTTTATTTTCATCTTTAATATATTCTCAAACGTATTAAGTAATGTCTGATGCCATTCTTTGTCATTAGCAGAAAATTTAAACTTCATCTTTTACACTAGTTGATTTTCTATTAAAAATAACATACAATAGTGCACCTATAGATACGATTACTAGTCCCACCAACATAATTTCCATTTCAAACTGAATTGCCATATACACAGTAACACCAAGACCAACTAATGGAAGAACTGGAAACCGTCCAACATTACATGGAACTCTAAATGGTCTTTCCAATTTAGACTCTGTATATCTTAGTACAATTACAGACAAATTTATCATGGCAAATGTTATCACTACTGCAAAAACTGTGATGTTAGCTACAGTAACAATATCTCCACTAAAAGCAAATACTATAGATGTAATTGAAATTACAATTACTGCAATCCAAGGTGTTTTAGTTTTTGAATGAATTTTCCCTAAAAATACAGGAACAGATTTATGATTTGCCATTCCATAAAGCATTCTAGAACCAGCTACTAATGTGATTAGAACTGTACTGGCTGTTGCAAAAAGTGCAATTGCTGATAGTATGATATTGCCCTGAATTCCTAACGATCTCTCAGCTACTGCTGCAAGAGGAGCTGTTGACCGTCCCAATTCTTCCCAGTTTATGACACGAACCACTGATAAAGAAACTAGAATATAGATAATCCCTGAAATTACAACAGCAAGGATTATTGCTTTAGGAAGTGTTTTTTGGGGTCTTTTTACCTCCTCAGCAATATTTGCCATATCCTCAAAACCAATAAATGCAAAAAATATCAAAATAAATGCCAAAATTATTCCAGTCATTCCATTTGGGTTCTCAAAATAATCAATTGGCTCGGTAGTTTCAAACGACATTCCTAAAAATATTATCAATGCCAGACCTCCAATTGTAATAATTGCAAAAATAGTATTTGCCCAAGCCGATTCTTTTATTCCAATAAAATTCACAACTGACAAACCGCCGATCAACAAAACAGCTGACACTGTTATTGGTAAATTAATGAACTGTGCAAAATATCCGCCAAAGCCCAAGGATACAGTTGCTGCCGTAATCATAGAAGTTATTGCTGTCAGCCACCCGATGATAAACGCAAGAAAATTATTCTTGAATGCGTGTTTTACAAAAGTGTATTCTGCTGCTGCTTTTGGAAACAATGCAGTAAGCTCAGAATAGCTCAATCCTGCAAATACAGCAGCTATCATTCCAAGCAAAAAAGAAATCCATACAGCATTTCCTGCAAATGCTGTAGCTTCACCTATCAACACGTAAATTCCAGCACCAATAATTATTCCTACACCGTACATGGTAAGATGAAAAAGTCCCATGTGGCGCTTTAGTTCGGACATTTTAATGCAAGTATAGTTTCTAAATCAAGTCAATACAATTCCTTGTACTTCAATCTTAATTTCTCATGTGGTTTTACAATAGAAAGAGCCCTTACAACATCAGTTTTACTAACTATCCCAACTAAATTATTATTTAAATCTACAACAGGAATTCCACTAATTTTGTTTTTTATCATTTTGTTAGCCGCTACTACTAAATCTTCTTCTTCATTAATTGTTAAAAGTTCATCAGTCAATAAATCATTAACAGTTAGTTTTTCTGCATTTATTGGAATTAAATAATCTCTAGAACGTGTACTACCTTCAGTAAAATAATCACTATGTGTTAATAATGTATTAGTGCTAATAAGACCAATAGGACAACCATCATCATTAGTTACAACCAATCTTGAAACTTGATTTTTATTCATTATGCTTATTGCAAATTTAATCGAATCAGTTTTTCTACATGTAACAACATTTCTACTCATAAAATTTTTCACTAAATACTTTCCACCAAATATAACAGCAAAAGATTTCACTAAATCCGTTCTTGAAATAATTCCAGTTAATTCTCCATTATCATTAACAATAACTATTGAGCCAATTTTGAAAGTTTCCATTCTTGCTGCACATTGTTCAAAATAATCTTCTATTCCTTCAGATATGGTAATTACATTTTTTGTCATAACATGTTTAATTGGAATTTCATTTATAGCGTGGGCAGTTTTATCTTCTTCTAAAAATTTATTGATATCCCTTTCGGTTACAATTCCTACAGGTATATTGTTAATGGTAACTACTATATGTTTAACAAAATTTGTTTGCATCTGTAATAATACATCAAAAATTGATGACTCTGGATTAACAGTGATTACAGGAAACAAATTTTTCTTCACATTAATTATGTTTATAATTTTCATTTAAAACTAAACTTAGATTATCAAATTTGATTTCAATAAAATAAAAAATAACTAGTACCTAACAAGTATTAGGTACAATTTCAACTTCGATGCTATTTCCTATATATGATGTAGATATGGCCTTAACTTTGCTTTTGTATAGAAAGTATTTCTTGCCATCATCACTAATTGAACCAGAAATTGCCAGCAATTTGTTATCGTGTAAGGTTTGAAGTCTTCTATAAACAGTACTAATTGGGATTTTGGTTTCACCACTTATCTCCATTGCTGATTTTGGTTTTTCTCTGGTGTTTTCTAAAATAGATCGACAATATTTGTCTGATATGACCTCAAGAATTGCATCTTTTCTTGAATCATCGTCTATTTTTTTGCCTGAAATTAATTGTTGCATGGTTAATTATTATATTAATTAGATATAACAAGTAGGACTGCAATGCAATGCAATGCAATGCAATCAGAATTGATCTGCTTTGGAATTATAATATGGGATTTAAATTATACATTTTAATTAATTTAAACAATTTGTTATATCTTCATTATAAAATAGAAGAGATGAAACATCTGTGATCTCTATAATAGGTAGCGGTAAAGTTGGCACTGCAATTGCTTTTCTATGTATATCTACTTCATTAGATGATGTATTATTAGTAAATCGTACAAAGGATAAAGCCATAGGTGAGACCCTAGATATATCAAATGCTGTACCTGAAAACTCTAATGTTTCAATTCATGGAACTGATGATTTTTCTAAAATAATTGGTTCTGATATTATTGTAATTACAGCTAGTACGGGAACTTATCTAAAATCTCGAACTGAAATGATGAGTGCTCAAGTTAAAATGATTAAAGATATCGCAAAGGAAATCAAAAAATATTGTCCTTCAGCAATAATTCTAATTGTTTCTAATCCATTAGATGTTTTAACATATGTTTTTCAAAAAGAAACTAAAATATCAAGAAATAAAGTAATTGGAATTGCATCAAGTTTAGATTCAAGTAGATTTCGGTATTTACTTTCAGAGAAATTTAAGCTCAAACAATCTCAAATTAATAATGTAATGGTATTAGGCGAACATGGAGATTCTATGGTACCAATATTTTCTAGAGTAAAAATCAATAAAATGAATCTACTTGAGATGATTGATGAAACAGAACAAAATCTGATCACAACTGAAATCAGAAATTATTGGAAATCTTTGAGAAAATTCAAAAGTCGTTCTCAATTTGGTATTGCTAAGAATACATTTGATGTAATTAGTTCTATTATTAAAAATAATGAAGTAATCGTACCAGCATCAGTTGTATTAAATGGTGAATATGAGGAAAAAGATGTTTCAATGGGAATTCCTGTAAAAATAAATAAAGATGGAATTAAAGAAATTATAGAAATTAAACTAAACCAATCCGAACATAATTTATTAAAAATATCAGCACAAACTATACGAGACTGTATACATTTACTTTAATCAACACAAATTATTGAATTAAAATCTTTAATCCATATCCTACATAATACGCAACTAATGATGCAATTCCACCAATTATCAATGTGTAAAAACCTGATCGTATTTTTGGTTTTTTAACAATTTTTCTTTTAATCATACCTACAAGAAAAAATGATGCCATTACTGAAATTGTAGAATAAACAAATGCTTCTGAATTTGCATCAATTTTCATAAATATAAAAATCATAAATGGAATTAATGGAATTAACCCTATCAAGTTAAATCCTATAAAAGTACTCACTGAGCTATCTAGTGGATTTTTTTCATCCTCAATTAATCCCAACTCTTCCTTCATCATTGTATCTACCCAAACTTTTCGTCTTGATGTAATTATTCTGACAACCTCTTCTAACAATTCATCTTTGAATCCTTTCTTCTTGTAAATCTCTCTGATCTCCTCTTTTTCTTGTTCTGCTAAGTTATCAATTTCCCATTCTTCTTGTTTTCTTTTCATCTCAATGAATTGATTTCTAGCTTTTGATGCTTGATAATTTGCTGCAGCCATTGAGAATCCATCTGCAAATAAATTGGCAAATCCAAGAATTAAAATAATTCCAGGAGATAATGAAGCACCAACAACTCCTGCAATAATTGCAAAAGTTGTAACTGCACCATCAATGGAACCATAAATAAAATCATCGAAATGTAGTTTCATAATTTTTTAAAATTTATCTAAGTAATTGCTTTTATGATGTCCGTTTTACTGATTATACCTACCATGGAATTATTTCCATCAAGCACTGCTACCCCACTAATATTATTTTTTAATAATAAATCACATGCATCCTTTAATGATTCGTTAAATTTTATTGAGACAATCCCCTTGCTCATTATATCTCGTGCTAGAGTGATGCTTCCAAATCCTTTCTCAGAAAGAAATCCTTTTCTTATTTGTTCTGAAATAGTAAAACCTGAATCATCTTCTTCACTTCCCAATTCAATTGAAATTCTAAATAAATCTCTAAATGAAATCAAGCCAACAGGTTTCTCATTTTGATCTTTAACGAAAATTCTAGATATTTTATTTTCAAGCATTTTTCTTACAACCTTGAATAATGGAGCTGCAGTATGAGTAAAAATATAATCATGTGTCATAAAATCAACCACTCTTCTATTTTCTGAATAATTTTCTAAATAATGTTTTACAAGATCGGTTTTTGTAAATATCCCTTTAACATTATCATGTGTTCCTATTGCTAATGAACTAATTCCTAATTCGAGCATCATTTTTGCTGCATTTTTAGGAGTTATAGATTCTTCAACAAATACAATTGATTTCGTTATTTTATTAATCAGTATATTGTCTAATCCTTGATTTGTGGTATCAGAAAAAAGAAACAACCCTATGTCTTTTTCAGATATAATCCCTACTGGTTTTCTATCTTCTAAAACAATTAATCTACTAAGATTATTTTCTAATAATTTTGTAATTGCATCTGACATTGTTGAGTTTTTTAAAATTGATATTGGTTTTTTACATATATTAGTAACAGACATTATGCATAGCAAGCATATTTTCTATAAAAACAGATGATATAATTTTCATAAATGAATGTAAAATGATCAATTTGAGATTCTATTTAGAATCATATGTGAAAATCATGTTGTTTTATTATATTTGAAGAATTGAAGCAAGTATTATGGCAAAATTCAACAAAATCCTTGTCCCATTAGATGGTTCTAGTAATTCTATAAGAGGATTAGATCGAGCAATTGAAATTGCAAAAGGCAATAATGCCGAAATTACAGGTTTTTATGTATTTCATTTACCATTTGCTGCAGGAATAAAATACACACAAAAAATGAAAGATGATGCACAAGCAAAAGCAATCAAAGCAATTGGCCCAGCAATGAAACGAGCTCAAAAAGCAGGAGCTACATTCAAGTACAAAACTGGAGGTGGTCACACTGGATCTGAAATTATAAAATTTGCACAGACAGGTAAATATGATATGATTGTGATCGGTGCTCGAGGTATGGGCGGTGCTAAAGAAACATTCTTGGGTAGCACTTCAAACTATGTAATGCATAAAACAAAGATTCCTGTTTTAGTAGTAAAATGATCATTTTTATTTACAATTGTGAAATTCTACATCTAGTAAAAATACTATAAATTGTTATTTAATTATAAAAATGAAAGACAAACACTTTGTTATTATTATGTTAGTGATAGGAATTATGGGATTCGTAGTAATTATCGGTGTAATAGGTCAAGGAAATGTAAGACACGTTCAAATTTTTTGGCCAGAAAAAGTTGAACAAACTGTTGCATTTATTGATATTGATGATGAAGTAAAACTAATTGGTATTTCTGGTACATCTGAAGATAACAATCCGACATTAATTATGAGAATCAGTTTTGCTTATGTTCTTACTGTCGAAAATAGAGGTAGCCAACATCATAGATTATACATTGATGGCTTTAACATACAAACTGATCTATTAGAACCTGGACAAAAAGACACTATTGTAATTTATCCAGACAAAGAAGGAATTTTCAACTATTATGATAAAAGACAATACCTTTCAAAGCTTGGTCAATTAAAAGCTGTTAAAGTAACTCCTTC
Source organism: Nitrosarchaeum sp. (assembly GCA_018334095.1). Classification (GTDB taxonomy): domain Archaea; phylum Thermoproteota; class Nitrososphaeria; order Nitrososphaerales; family Nitrosopumilaceae; genus Nitrosarchaeum. Next base: position 5,124 of record JAGXTE010000006.1, on the reverse strand, counting down.
TGATAGTTTTACTGGATTTTTAAAAGACATGATATAGATTTCATTTAACGAATTCTCAACATTTTATATCGCAATAAACTAAAAGTATAGGAAATATGAAAAGAATAACCAAAACTGAGAGAAAATGGTGGAGAGTAACTATGACATATTGGGAATTATTGAAGGCTCAACTGAGCATGAAATTCGTAATGCATTCCGACGATTAGCATTGCTTTATCATTCTGATAAAGGAGGAGAAAATGATCAATTCATAAAAATCAAACAAGCATATGAAGATCTCAAAATTGGTAAAAAATATCCTGAAACTGATCTTGAAAAAATTAGAAATTCTAGAGTTTATTCTGGTGATTCAGAAGAGGACATACGAAGAAAAAACCAAATTTTAGGCCAAGAGTTATTCAAAGAAATGAAATTAGCAGAAGAGTGGGCAGCAGAACTTAATAGAACAAATTCAACTGGCACTAGATTATTTGGTTCAAAATCTCTTGGAGAAATTGAACTTGAAAGAAAAGCTAATGGTATACTTTCAATCAAAGGAAATTTTATGGCAGGCAATCTAACTTATGATGGCCATATTATTATGCAGGGAAATATAACAAGTCCATCTTGGACTGAAGAATTTAGAACAAATATTCATTTGACAAAAGGAGATTTTAAATTTATAAATCCACTTGAAAATAAATATAAAATTGAAAATGGTTCTAAGATAATTGCTGATAGTGGCAATATTGTAGTTGGGAATATTTTTGGTCGCAAATATAAAATTCAAGATTCAGATGGAAGAGTTGGAATTTTTAAAACTCAAGAACAGCGAACTTTTGTATCTGCACCAAAGGGAAAAATTATTGCAGAAAATATAATCAACACAGTTTCTCTTGAAGCTGATGTTATTATGGTTCTTAATTTGGAAGATGATGTTGAAATTAGTGCACGAGAAATTTTATTTTATGGAAATAAAATTACATATGATTCTAAAATTAAATTAAAAAAAGGTGGAATGATAAGATTTTTTGAAAATTTCTCAATTCAGAGTCTTAGTAATGACGCACTTATCAAACTTGAAAATGGTAAAGAAATTAGGTTATTTGATATTAAAACTAAAAAAATTAGGGATTTACCGGATGAATTCGTGCCTAACAAAAATGAGTATGATAAGGATGCTACAATGGTAGGCAACGGATTTACCATTACATATGAAATGTTAGATAATTTATCAAAAAAACCAACAAAAAATCAAAAGAACAAATGGGGTTCTAAATTTAAAATTTCTAAAAAGATTAAATAATTTTTATATTATCTATATTAAAAAATTAACTTTAAAACATGAATAATTCCTTTATGAAAACATATAATGTCATAGTAAATCTATTCTTATCATAGAAAATACACGAAGAATTGATATTGTATAAAAATAACAAAAATTGATTGCAAATTTCCTTTAGTATAGACAAAAAATTGATATTTTTAGTAATTATAGTATCTGTAATTACACTTTTAGTTACAGCTTATTTGAGCTTTAATTATGCTGAACAAATCCTAATAGAAAGAGCTAGCGATCTATTATTAGGCGAATCAGCCACACGTGGTAATGCAGTTAGACTTCTTTTTGAATCACGAATTGACCAAAATCAAATTTTAGCAAATGATCCAATGATAAAAATTCTTGTAAATGATTTAAATCAAGTTTCTGAAGCTGATTTAAACAAAGAAAGAGAAATCAAACGTAGAGATTTCCTTACTCAAATCCAAGCATTTCAAACATTAGTTGGATTTTCGATAGGTTTTGAGGATGTAAAAATTATTGGTGCAAATGGTAAGGTTTACTTTTCACTTGGTAAACTAACTGATAATAATTTTCTTCAAGATCCACTATTTCAAAAAGGATTAAAAAAACCAATAGTGGATTTTGAGCCAACTGCAACTGGTAAAAAGATGATTATAGTTTCTCCAATTTTTGCTCTAGATGATAAAAAAAATGATGATCCGATTGGAGTAGTAATATCTAGAATGAGAACTGAATCATTAGATAATATTTTGACTGATTCAAGTGGTTTAGGAAAAACAGGCGAAGTTTATATCGTAAGTGACGGATTCCTGATGTTATCTGAATCCAGATTCATAGAAAATGCCATCTTTAAACAAAAAGTTGATACCGTTCCGGTCCAAAAATGTTTTAGGGAATCAGAAGATTATTCAGGAATTTATTTGGATTATAGAAAAATTAACATTTATGGATCATCATACTGTGCTAATGATTTAGGATTTGTTTTACTTGCAGAAATTGATGAATCAGAAACAATTCAGCCAGTCATGATACTTCAAAATAGAATTTTTCAGACCGGTTTAGTAATTACTATAATAATGACAGTTGTAGCATTTGTAATTTCAAAATCTATGTCCCGACCTCTAATTAAATTAAAAAATGCTGCAAATCAGGTTGCAAGCGGCGATTTTAATGTTAGAACAAATATTACAACTAAAGATGAAATCGGTGAGCTATCTCAGGCATTTGATTTAATGACTGAAAAGCTTCAGAAATCATTAATTGAAATTAAAGAAAAAGAAGATGTTATAAAACAACAAGAAGATATCTTATTACAATTTTCTGATCATAGTGAACAATACTGTGTATGTATGGTAGATATTATGAATTCGACAAAAATCACTCTTAATTTATCCGAATCACAAACTAGTGAATTTTATAAAATTTTTCTTAATTCTATTGCTTCTACTGTGAGAAATTTTGGTGGAATTGTAATAAAAAACATTGGAGATGCATTATTGTTCTATTTTCCAGTCGTACATTCAGAAGAAGAGTCTATATTAAAAAAATGCCTAGATTGTTGTCTTGCATTAGGAGAGTTACATGATGATATTGTAAAAAAACTTGAAAATCAAAAACTACCTATTTTTGATTACAGAACTAGTTCAACCTATGGAATTGTTAGAATTGCAAAAACATCTACATCTTCTATCAATGATATATTTGGAAATACTGTAAATCGATGTGCAAAAATAAATAGACTCGCCCCTGCAAATGGTCTAGTAATTGGTGAAGAATTCTATAAAAATGCTAAAAATTTTGATGGTTATATATTTAAAAAAATAGAAAATACGTTTTCCTCTAATGAATCTGATTATCCAGTATATCGTGTCTCTAGAAAAAAATAGATGATAATTTTTAAAATTAAATTAATTTAGTTGATTTTTCTTTCGTACTAATATCATATGATTCTTCTATATTTGAAACAAAAATTTTCCCATCACCTTTTTGTCCTGTATGAGCAACATTCATGATAGCTGAAACTACTGATTTTACCTCTGAATCATGAACAATTGTAAGTATTACATCTACTGAGTTAAATTCTATTTGACGTCCTCCTATTTCTGGTCGCTCTCCCATTCCTTGTCCTAACGATTGAATTAATGTAACACCACCGACACCAGCTTTTCTTATTTCTTTGATTACTTGTTTAGAAACATCACTTTGTACAATTGCTTCTATTCGTTTCACTATCAAATAATTTCTATGATACCTTAAAAACATACTTTAGATTATCACTACTTTTTGCTAATATCAAAACTGAATATCATTATTGAAAATCAGGAACATCTTTTATGCAATTTAAATTTTAAATTCTTATCATGTATTTTCTAATACTTGTTACTATTATTTCGGTATTGGGCTCTTCATCTCTGATCTTTGCAGAAGAATATGAAATCAGTATCCCTTTTGGTGCGTATAATCCAGAATTAAACACTCCTGCAGAAGTATGGTATGATCCTCCTCAAATATTTGTAAAAATTGATGACACAATTACATGGTATAATGATGATCGAGAAGGTCATACAGTTACTAGTGGTAAAGGATCAGGAAGATTTGGTTGGATGAGTGATGATTTTGGAACACCAAATGGATATTTTAATAGTGATAGATTCATGCCAGGTGAATCTTGGTCGTATAATTTCAAAGAATCTGGCACTTTTTCATATTATTGTACCATTCACCCTTGGATGGAAGGAGTTGTAATTGTTGAAAAATTAATTCCAGATTATCCACATGATGCAACTGGAAAAGAATTAAAATTTCCACTTTTACAATATACTCCAGATAGAAACATAGAAGTAAATCTTACATGGGATCCACCAATTATCAAAACTCATGAAAAAATCCAATTTGTATATCAATTCTATGATCCTCAAACAAATTCTAATCTTGCAAAAATGAAATATACAATCATAATATTCCAAAATGGAAAAGAAATTCTTCGTGATGATGGTATAAACCAAATTGGTGGTGATTATAGAAATTTTGTTTTCAGTGATTCAGGTTCCATAATAATTCGTATTGAAGGAATTCAATCTTCTTCAATCTTAGCTGAAGAAAGTGTAACTGTATCTGGAAATGTTGAAAATAAAGCAATAAGGGCAGTAGACTTTACAACTGTAGTTTATGACAATCCCGAAAAAACTAGTCATGAAATTTATCATTTAAAACCAGCTCAAAGACTAAACACTTACTATGAATTAATGATAATTATTATTTTAATTCCTGCAATTCTATTCATAGGTATTTTATTCTGGCTGAAGAAAAAACCAGACCTTCCAACAAGAAAAGCTGGTGCTGTTAACCTCTAAAATAATAAAAAGAAATTAAAAATGATGACCTAATCTAATCGATTAATTCGGTCCAACCTTTAACGAAGACTGAGTTCTTGTAGAGTGGAACTGGTTGTCCAACGGTAAAGTCCATTGGTCTCATCCAAAAGATTGCCTTTGTTGGGCAAACACCGATACATGCTCCATCGGAGATGCATCTTTCTGGGTAAAAGACAAATGCTTTTCCTCTCTTCCAGCCTTCGACTGGTTTTACTCTAAGTACATCTGGTCCTAATGTTGTACAGATTTCTACACATAGTGCGCATCCGATACACATTTGTTCGCTGATGTCTGGAATAATTCCTACTGGCATAACGAAATTTCTTTTGCTTTTGCTCTTAATATAATTTGCCCAAAAAATGTGTTCTATAACGGCGTTTCAAATTTTATAACACCGTTTAAAATTCTGATCGCTATAATGTACATTAAATGTTGGATAATTCAATTTTGAATATTTTTTCAGTA
>JAGXTE010000005.1 GCA_018334095.1 Nitrosarchaeum sp. | reverse complement strand
GATCTAACAGTAGAAGAAGCAAAAAAAATTGCTCTAAGAGCAGTAAAAGCCGCAATAGTTAGAAACATTGGTACTGGCGATGGAATTAACATCGCAGTTATGGATAAAGACGGATTCCGTCTTTTGACTGAAGAACAAAAGAAAGCAGTCATCGAACTTTAGTGATTTAATGCAAAGAAAACAGCAACAAAAAGAATTACCTCCTAGCCAAAATATGATGGCGATCATACTGCAAAGTATACCCAAAGAAGCTAAAGTAACAAAAATTGAATATGAAGGACCAAGAATTGCGTTGTATACAAATTCACCACGTTATCTAATGGAAAACAATGAAACAATTTCTAATCTTGTTAATATAATTAAAAAAAGAATTGTTGTACGAACTGATGAATCTATTAGAAAATCAGAAGAAGACGCAAGAAAAATTTTAGCTGAATGTATTCCAAAAGAAGCAAATTTTCAAGGGGCATTCTTTGATACTGCTACAGGTGAAGTTTCTATTGAAGCTAAAAGACCTTGGTTGCTACAAAGAGATGCAAAAGAATTCAATCATGCTGAAATAACTGAAAAAATAGGTTGGAAACTCCGTATAAGAAAAGCAACTACTATACCATCTCGTACTATTCAAACAATAAATGCAAATCTAAAACTCACAGCTGCTGAACGAAGCAAGCAATTCAAACAAATTGGAGATGAGATATTTAGGCCTCGATTAGCACAAAAATCTGAGGTATCTCTCATAACACTTGGTGGTTTTAGTCAAGTAGGAAGATCTTGTATGCTCTTATCTACTCCTGAAAGTAAAATTCTAGTTGATTGTGGTATAAATCCTGGTGCTAAACACCCAATGGATTCTTTTCCTAGGTTAGATTTTTTAGATATTACTTTAGACGAACTTGATGCAATAGTGATTGGACATGCACACTTAGATCACACTGGGTTCTTACCTGCATTGTGTAAATTTGGTTATAAAGGACCAATTTATTGTACTGAGCCAACACTACCGATGATGAATCTTATTCAATTAGATGCAATCAAAGTCGCTGCTGCACAAGGTAGAACACCAATTTACTCCGAAAGAGATGTTAAACAAATCATGAAACAAGCTATTACTTTACCATATGGTACTGTTACAGATATTTCGCCTGACATTAAATTGGTACTTGCAAATGCAGGTCATATTTTAGGTTCAGCTTTATGTCACTTTCATATTGGCAATGGTGATCATAATTTTGTTTATTCTGGCGATATTAAATTTGGAAAAAGTATTTTATTTGAAGCAGCTAGTTGGAATTTCCCTAGAGTTGAAACTCTGTTAATTGAAAGTACATACGGTGCAAAAGAAGACATTCAACCAACCAGACAAGAAGTAGAATCTGCATTCATTAATGCAGTAAACAACACTCTTGCTGATGGAGGAAAGGTTCTCATTCCTATTCCTGCGGTAGGTCGTGCACAAGAAATCATGATGGTAATTGATCACTATATGAAATCCGGCGAAATGGTTGAAGCTCCTGTTTTTACAGAAGGAATGATTTCAGAAGCTTCTGCAATTCACGAGGCATATCCTGAATATCTTGCTAGAGAATTAAAACAGAAAATTTTAGAAACTGACGATAATCCATTTGATTCGGAATACTTTACAAACATTGAGCACGCTGATACACGAGAAGAACCTATGCGAGATAATTCACCATGTATTATTTTAGCAACATCTGGAATGTTAGAAGGTGGACCTGTTTTAGAATATTTCAAAAATATTGCTCCTGATAAAAAGAACAAAGTTTTGTTTGTTTCATATCAAGTTAATGGAACTATGGGCCGAAGAGTATTGGATGGTTCAAAACAAGTTACTATGTTAGGTAAAGAAGGAAAAGTAGAAGTTGTTACAATTAATTGCAGTGTTGAAAAACTAGATGGATTTAGTGGGCACAGTGATTACAATCAACTAATGTCATTTGTTCAAAGACTAAGACCAAAACTTCGTAGAGTACTAGTAAATCACGGAGAACGACGAAAATCAGAAAATTTGGCAATGAATATCAGAAGAATGTTTAGAGTTCCTGCACACTATCCTCAAGTTCAAGAAGCGATCAAATTATTTTAGATCGTATTCTGGTTTCCAGATTTTAATATTTGATGGTGCCACAATAATTCTTTCTTCACCCAATCTTGCAATATCTGCACCTTCAGTTTTTGCAATAGAATACAACTCCTCAACTACTTTTCTGAGTTGTTCAACATTTTTTTGAGCCAACGGTGTAACTCTAAGAATTAAAATCATTTCTTTTTTGATGTCTTCTTTAATCGAATGTACATCACTGATGTCTCGTATAGTGATGGCTTTCAAATACGTGGGATTTTCCTGTTTTTGCATCCTTGAAGAAAATGCGATCTACTCCTTCAAAAACTCTTCCTTAGTTTTAACTAATTCCAAAAAAAATTCATGCCTAAATTCTAAATTTAATGTATGATTCTTCTTCAGCATGATCTGTTGATATTTCATTTGTTATATTGTTTTTAGAAATAATGATTGCTGCTTGTTTTCCCTTTGGTGCATCTGAATATCTTAAGGTAATAGAAGATGCAAATTTTACATGCATATCTGCATTTTCCCCCCGTAAAATTGAAACTGGTCCCATATGATCACGAGCCTGTAATAAAATATCATTAGGTAATGCAATTGCTTTTATCATTTCATTTTCATCTTTATTTCTACCAACAACAAATTTAGTTTGTTCATCTAATCTGAAATGTCTTCCTACTTTTAGTAAATCAATATCATTTATTGTAGGAGTTTCAATGTGTGAAAACAAATCTTTTGCACGTAAACCAAATGTTGGATCAGTTAAAAGACATCCACCACCAGCATTTGGTGGATTTTCAATTCCATATTTTTTTGCCATCTCTAATTGTGCTCTTCTAGTTCTTCCTTTAATCATTCCAAGATTTTCTCTTTTGATCAATCCATTTTTTTCAGGATCTGTTTCTGGAAGTAGTCCTGCAGATAATGGTCTAACAATTTTTCCTATAAGACCTGAATCTTTTTCAATTGTTCTTAGTGAAGGAGCATGTTGACTCATTGGTCTTTGTCCTAACACTTCTCCTGAAATTATAAATTCAGCACCGATCTCTTCCATGTGTTTTTTTGCAGCATCAAACATCATAGTCCTACAATCAACACATGGATTAAATCCAGAACCAATACCATGTTTTGGATGTTTTAACATCTCAATGTATTCATCACCAAGATACACAGTTTTTAAATTGACATTAAGATCATCAGCTCTTTCTCTAATCTCAAAACCACAACCTCTTCCACAATCAAAATCACAAAAAGGTGTTTTTATTGCAACAGCTGAAACTTCAAACCCTTGTTCTTGCATCATTCTAACTGCAAGCTGGCTATCTAAACCACCAGATAATAGAGCAACCACTTTCTTTTTTTCATCTGCCATATTAAAAAAATCAAAATTGCTGTATACAAACTTTACATCATACATAAATTAAGAATCGCTGTGATATTTTTTGTGAAGGAACGAAGAAAAAATCTTCTCAAATTCGCTCAAAAGATCGACTGTGATACACTAATTGCATTTGAGCCTGAAAATTTATTCTATATGACTGGATTTTGGGGGGAGGCTATTGGTATGTTGGAAAAAGGTGGAAAAACCACTATTATTGCTCCTGAACTTGAAGTAGGTCGTGTTAAAGAAGAATCTGAAGACTGTGATGTAATTACTGCAGAACGTGGTATGGGATTAATATCGTCATTAACCAATAAAATCAAAAAAAAATCTGTTTGCACTGATTGCCAAAATTATGCAGTAATGACATCTCTCAAAAAAGTTGTCCCTAAGATAATATCATCCACCGAGCCATTTTATGATTCTCGTATTATAAAAGATGAATTGGAGATCAATATTTTGAAAAAAGCTTCAAAAATAATTGATGAAATGTATGAACTTTGTAATAAAAAAATGAAAGTAGGTCAAAAAGAATCTGAATTACAAACAATATTGATGTCATACGCAATGGAACAAAAAATGTTTGATACTGGATACAAATCCACACTAAACCCTTTGATTATAGCTGGAGGATCCAATGGAGCATTACCACATGCACAAGTAACTGACAGAAAATTCAAAAAAGGAGATCTTGTAGTAGTTGATCTTACATTAAGATACAAAGGGTATGTTTCAGATGCAACTAGAACATTTGCAATTGGAAAAATATCTCCTCAAGAAAAACATGTTTATGAAATTGTAAAAGAATCACAAAAACTTGGATTAAAATCAGTTAAACCAAATGTTAATTGTAAAGATGTTGACTCTGCTTGTAGAAAATACATCGAGGAACAAAACTATGGGAAATATTTTATTCATTCAACAGGTCATGGTATTGGACTTGAAGTTCATGAGTTACCAACTATCTCATATCGAAGTGATACAAAATTAAAAGAGAACATGGCTATTACTGTAGAGCCTGGAATCTATATGCCAAATAAATTTGGAGTAAGAATTGAAGATTCCTTAATTGTAAAAGATAAACCACTAATTTTGCATAAATTTACAAAAGATCTAATTACTATTTAATTCTAGTCGTAATAGTTTACAATATCAATTATGTGTTTTGCATTTGAGCTTTCAGCCTTGATTTCTTTTGTAATTTGATTTACATTCCAGATATATTCTATATTTCCCTTATAGGATTCAAACATCAAACTTACTTTATAATTTTCAGTAGAATCAATTTGAGTAATGTTTAGTTCCACTTTTGTCTTTTTGTTATTGAATATTTTTTCATCAGGATACTCTTTAGCAATTTGTTCTTTAATAGCATTCAATACAGTCAATCCTTTTTCATTTGGACCATTATATGACATTAAAATTTCTAAAATTTGTTCTTCTTCATTGGTTAAATTATTTGGAAAACTGCTTTCTAAGTCACCTTTTGTTAATTCAGGAATTACAAATACTACAAAAATTGCTACTATGCCTAGATAAATTGGAGCTCTTTTTTTTAGAAATGACTTAAAATCTGACTTTTTTGGTTCATCTTCTTTCTTTTTGTTATTTTTACCCATTTCTACTCTCTCTATCAATCTAGTATTTTGCAGTTAAAATTAAAACTTGCCAAGGAAATACTATCATCTTATTTCTTTTTGTATACGGAATAGTGTTTTGTTTAACTGCCTGTTTCAATTCACTTCTTTGTGATTTATCTAATGCATCTAATTTTTCCTTAATTGGTTTGGCAATGTATTTGAGATAATTTTTCCAGTACTCTTCAAAATTTCCGGGACTATAGCTAAATGTAAAATCTTTTATTGAAATTTTTGAAAATCCTGCATTTTTTATTTCATCGTATAATGATTTTTTTGTTCCAAATCTATCTAAATTAGGTGTACCAGGTGGTACATAATCTGGAATAAACTTTGTAATAGCATCTAAAATACTGCTAAAAAATGGAACTTTGTCTTTATGACCATGAACTGATATTCCTAACGTTCCTGTTTTTTTAAGGCTATTTCTGATATTTTTTAATGCTTTTTGTGCATTTGGGAAAAAAAATAATGCGTACTGACATGTTATAATGTCAAATTTATGATTAAAATTAAATTTTTCAGCATCAATATTTATAAAATCTAAATTGGATTTTTTTCCATTCCATTTTTTTGCAATATTAATTGCAGTAACTGAAGCATCTGCTCCAATAACACATCCTGAATTTCCAATTTTATTAAGAATTTTTTTTGTAACTGCACCTGTACCACATGCAAGATCTAATATGCTATCACCTTTCTTTATGTTTACTAGATCAACTAACTTTGATGTACTTTGAAATGGTCCTTGATTAACACCAGCCCATCTTTTATGATATCTTGGTGCTATTTCATTCCATATCTTGATGTTTCTTTGTTTATACTCTGTATGATCTAGTTTCATTATATTTTTGATATTTGATGATATATTTTATGTAATCTCTTTAAAATCTGATTTAATTGTTCTTCCTGTCTCGTGAAAATACCTATGTTCAATCTCTTTTAGCTTATCTAATGTTTTTTCGTTTTGTATTTTCTTTAATTTAATCTTATTATATTCAGCTAAAAGTTTTTTCATTTCTGATTTTTTCATTTTATATTTTTATTTTATTTTCAATCTCTTTTATAATTAATTTAGCAATTTTTTCTTTTTTTATCCAACCAGACGAAATAACTTTGTTTGAATCAATTATCAATACCTCATTATTTTCAGGATTTTTTTTATATCTTTTTGAACCAATATCATTTGCAATGATCATATCTGCATTTGATTCATTCATTTTTTTCTTTGCAAGCGTAATTAATTCATTTTTTGGAATATTTGCCTCAGCTTTGAAACCTACTAAGAATACATTTTTCTGATATTTTTTAATAAAATTAATTATTTTTGGCGCCTTTTTGAGGCTAATTTTTATTTTGTTTTTAGAACTTTTTATTTTATTTTTGCTAGGATTTTCTGGAATGTAGTCTGATATGGCAGCAGCCATTATTACAATATCAAATTTATTTTGCATCTCTTTTTTTACAACATTAAATATTTCATTGCTTGTAGAAATTTTAATTATTTTTACACCTTTTGGTGGTTTCTCACTTCCTGGGCCATAAACTAATGTCACCTTAGCTCCTGATGAAATTAATTCCGAAGCTAATAACATACCAGTTTTTCCTGAGCTTTGATTTGTAATTACTCTAACAGGATCAATATATTCAATTGTTGGTCCAGCTGTAATCAAAACTTTTTTATTTTTTAAAATAGATGAAAATCCAAATTTTTTTAATACATAATCTAAAACATCTTCTGGTTCTGTAGCTTTTGCTTTACCTTCAGTTTGTTGAGGAGCTAGAAATTCAATTTTATTCTTTAAAAATTCAACATTCTTTTTTACTGCGGCATTTTCATACATAGATGCATGCATGGCAAGACACATCAAAATTGGAATCTTTGAGCCAAACCCTACTGTAAGCACCGTAGATACTGGTGTATCATCAATACCATTAGCTAATTTTCCCAATGTGTTTGCAGTTGCAGGATAAACTATGATGAGATCTGATTGGTTATAGTCTGCTAATTTGATGTGTTCTAATTCACCTGTTAGCTTTGTTATCACTGCATTTCCTGTTGCCCACTTAAAATAATCTGGCTGTACTAATTTTGTAACCGCATCACTTGTAACACATCTAACATCTGCACCATGTCTCATTAGCAATCTTGCTAATTCAATTGCTTTGTATGCTGCTACACTTCCTGCTACACAAAGAACAATTTTTTTCCCAGAAAGCTCAACTCCGTATGAGCTCACAATATCTAATGATGGATGATTCTTAATGATCTTCTTTTTAGCTGCCAATTTGCTCTCGTAGTTTTTTAAATTCATCTTCATCCATTGAAAACCAGTTTTCTTGGGCAGGAAATATGCTTGATTCTACTTCTGTTTTATAATTTTCAAGAGATTTTACAATATCCTCGGATAGATTCAAGTATCTTTTTGCAAATTTTGGTTTGATTTTTTCATACATTCCCAACAAGTCTTGTACAACTAGAACCTGTCCATTACAACCAACTCCTGAGCCAATTCCAATAGTTGGTATGCTCACTGTCTCTGAAATTATTTGTGCAACTTCATTACTTACCATTTCTAAAACAATACTAAATGCACCAGCTTCTTCAAGCTCTTTTGCATCTTCAATTAATTTTATTGCTGTATCTTTTGTTTTCCCCTGCACTTTGTATCCTTCAGATAACATAGTTGTTTGCGGTTGTAATCCAATATGGCCCATTACTGGAATACCGATATCTGTAATTGCACTAATTGTTTCTGACATTACAATTCCACCTTCTAGTTTTACAGCATCGGCCCCTGCTTGTATTAATCTCCCAGAATTTTTAATTGCATCTTCAATACTTACTTGATATGACATAAATGGTAAATCTGCAACCAACAAGGCATTTTTCCTTGCTCTACTGACTGCTTCTGTAAACATACACATTTGATCCATTGTTACTGGTATGGTATTTTCATAACCAAGCATTACCATGCCCGCACTATCTCCAACAAGTAGAACATCTATTCCTGCTTTATCACACAGTGAAGCAAGTGTATAATCATAACTTGTAACTACTGAAATTTTTTTACCATCTTTTTTCATTCGAATAATATCGTAGACTGATTTATGCAAAATGAGCTCTCCTTGTTAAATTATTTCTAATTTCAATTATATTGTCTGAAAGATTTTTTTTATTATTAAAATTCTTGACGATCATTTCAAGTGTATTTTTGTTATTTTTTGATAATTTTTTATAAGTTATAGATAACAAATCTATGGCACGAATCACATTATCAACTATTGTAATATTTGCAGTTTGTGAAGTTCTTGATAGTGGATTAAGATCAAATGTTATGACAGTTTTTCCAGCTTTTCTCAGTGCCATTGTTCTATCTCCATCTTCTAGTGGAACAATTACAACATCGGCTGCAAATATTCCATTTTTATCAACTATTCTTCTAGCAGAATCTAATCCTGATAATGTGGTTGAAAAATTAGGATTTATACCTAAAATTTCGTTTGCACCATTCTTTTTTAGAGTTTTTATGATATTCTTTTTTCGCTTTTCATTTGTATAAAACAAATTTACTTCAACTTTTGCACCTGAAATTTTGGCAAGATTGATTACTTCTTTTGGGCACAATGCGGCAATATTTCCATTGATTGAAATGACTGGTAATTTTGCCAAAAGGATTTGTGCTGCAGCCGCCTTTATTGCTAGTTTTGCAGTCTTGTTTGTTTTTTCACCAAGTAAATAATCAAATGCTTCTCCTCTACCGTGTGCTAATAAACCTTCTTTTGCTACTAATCCCTGTTCAAATCCTGAAACAAGTCTTTCTCTAATTAAAAGAGATTTAGCTCTAGGATGAGATTTTGGAATTAAAGACATCTATGTTCAATTAATTATTAAGCACTCTTGCTCCCTGATTATCCAATTGTGATTTTATAATTATTGCTTCAGGATATTTTTTTAAAATTTGTAAAACCATTTCTTCTTTTTCTTTTGGAATCATAGTAAACACAGTTTCACCAAATAATGCAACACCACATTTTATTCCATTTGAAGCTAATTCTTGAATTAAGTTTTCCATTCTTAATGTCATTACTTGAATATATTTTGCAAATTCTAATGACATATCTTCAAAATGTTCATAATTTTTTGATTCTAATAATTTAGTTACCATTTTTCCACCAAGACCATTAATTTGTGACAAGCGTTCTTTGATGAATTTATTTGTTGAAATTGGGGAAAAACAAATCATGATTATTGTAATTTCACCAGGATTAATTTTTTCTACTTGACCTATTCCTGGTGCTCCTGGTTTGATTCTAATTTCAAAACCTCCATGGTATGATGCTAAAACATCACCTAACCCTGTATTGCAATTTATTTCAGCATTATGAGCAATCTGACCAATCATAGTGTGATCTAATTTTGTTTTAAGCACATGATCTAATGCATATGATAATGACAACGCAACAGCACTACTAGAACCTAAACCATATCCAACAGGTATGGTAATCTCATGTCGTATATCAAAAAACATATCTTCAAAATTTCCAAGCTTTAAAAATTCATTTAAAACATATTCTGAAACATCTGTCTTATCTGATTCATAACCTATAGTTGTAATTTTAAAATTAGAATTTTGATTTATTTTTGGTAAAATATTGATATGTGTGGTAACTCCCTCTCTTATTGAAAATCCAGCACCCATTGAACCAATTTTTTCTGGATTTTTTTGATCATCTTTTTCTAAATACGCTTTGAAAAAACCTGTTACATGAGCAGGACAAAATGCAGTGGACTTCATTGATCATAGTTTAAATTTTACACAAAATATAAGAATATGGCTTAAATTAATTATACTAGTATAAATTGACTAAATTCATTCGACGCCTACAACGTATAGGTAGTAGTATACTAGTTTCATTGCCAAAAGAATGGATAGTTGCTAACAATCTAGATAAAGGCAGTCAAATTGAACTTGAGACTGGACAAGATACCATTTCTATTTCTGCAAATAAAGAAATGCGTCCAACCAAAGAACTTGTAATTTCATATCCATTACCTAAAGATGAAAATATTGTAGCTGATATTACTGGAGCATATCTATTAGGATATGATGTTATACTAATCAATTCCAAGTCAACTATACCTGGTGTTGATAGAGAACAAATTAGAAATTCTATGCGACGATTAGTAGGAATGGAAATTATTGAAGAAGATGCCTCACATATTAACATGCAATTTCTTTTAGATGCTACAACACTTAATCCAGAAAAAATTCTAAAAAGAATGAGTTCTATTGCACTGGGAATGTATGAAGACGTATCAAATGGATTAATTTTAAATGATAAATCTAATTTACGAACATTATCAAATAGAGATGTAGAAGTAAATAGGCAATATTTTCTTCTTGTACGTTTAATCAGAAGTACACTTGTTGACAAAAGATTAGCAAATGTATTTAATTTAGAAAACATAGATATTTTAGATTATAGAGTAGCTGCAAATCTTTTAGAAAATGCTGGCGATACAATAGTTGAACTTGCTGATTTTGTATATAATTCATCTTTATCTGATCAACACTTGAAAAAAATTTTTGATGTAGTTCAAAATTTTAATGATCTTGCAGAAAAATCTATTGATGCTTTTACAAAACCTGATCGTAGATTAGCTATTGAAGCTATTGCATTACACAAAAAACACCAAGAAAATCTTTCTAAACTAAGAAATACAATTGGAAATAAAAAAGAAATTCCAATTGATCTTCTTGATCTTGTCTATATGTTTGAACGAATTACTAAATCATGGGCAGATGTAGTTGATCTTGTAAAACCAATATACAATAAATAATTAATTTAATTTCTTTTTGAATGCGTATGTTAAAACTGCACAAATTGTCTTTGAATCTTGAATTTTTCCATTTTTTATCATTGCAATCACTTTTTTAAAATCCATCTTTACTACCGATAATATCTCATCTTCATCTAGCTTCAAATCTGTAACTTTTTTTATTCCAGAGGCTACAAAACAATGAATAGCCTCAGTATTGTATCCTATAGAAGGATAATAGGTAATTAATGGAGTCATTTTTTTTGCCCTGTATCCTGTTTCTTCTTCTAACTCTCTAAAAGCACATTTCTTTGGGTCTTCTTTTTTTTCTAATGTGCCTGCTGGAATTTCAATTACATAACCATGCGGATATCTATGTTGTTTTACAAGTATCAGTTTATTATTTTCATCAAATGCTAAAACAGCTGCTGCTCCTCTATGTTCTATCATCTCTCGTTTTACTTTTCTACCTTCAATTACTAAATCATAAATGCTAAGGCCTAATATTCTACCTTCATAGATCTTCTTCTTCATGTTTGATTCATATTTTGATTAATATTTAATTTGTTTGATACGAAATATGTAGTGTTGGAGATTTTTTAGCAATATTGATAGCTTGCTCTAACCATTTCATTGGAAACGATATTTCTTTTGGTATGAATAAATCTGCAGATTTTACTCCATTCATGTTCCTAACTATTTTAGTTAATTCATCCATTTCAAAGATATCGCGGCTATACATAAATAATACAATTTGATTTTTTGCAATAAATGGTATTTGCATAAATGATTCAGAAAGTTCATTATTCATTTTATCTAATGTTTCTTTAAGATCTCCATCAATCCATGCAAGTATGGCATGTGAAATAAAACCTTCAATTTTTCTTGGATTGTAAATTAATGTAAATTGAATACCATTATTTTTTTGTAATTTATCAATACATCTTGTAACGGTTTTTGTAGACATTGACATCTCTTCTGCTATTTTTTCAATTTTTTGCCTTGGTTCTTTTATTAAATACTCTAAAATTTCTAGATCTGTTTTAGTTAGATTAGAACTATATCCTGGACTTTCTGCTTCAAAAATTGATAGTACTCTTACATCCTTCATTAGTTTATTTGCAAGTTCTATTTTTTGTTGTAAATTTTCTTTTATTACTATACTACATACTGTGATTCCACCAACACATGGCACAACAAAAAATGGTTCTCCAACTAACCTGATTTGCTCTAAAATATCTTTAATATTTTGTCCTGATACTACAATATACAAAACACCTAGTCCTAAAATTGGAGGTTCAACTTTAATCGTAAACTTCTCAATTATTTTAAATTCCTGCATTTTTTTAATACGTGCTCTAATTGCTCCACCTGATATTCCTAATTCCTTTCCAATTTGTCTATCTGATTCTCTGCAATTGTTTAGTAATCTGCTTAGAATTTTGATATCTAAATTGTCCAATATGTCACCTGAATCAATTTCATATTGTTTACAATTAACTAATAAGATATAAAAATGTCTATACTGTTAGCACTATAGATAATATACATTAAATATCAGACTATTTTTAGTCTTCTTATGGAATATCGATTGCGATTAGCAAAAAGAATGTTGTTTAACAAAAAGGGAAGTCTAATCGGAGCTGTTTTAGCTGTTACTATTGGAATTTTGGTAATTCATGTAAATTTTGTAATTTTTCAGGGATTGTTTGATGCAATTGTTAGAGACATCTCAAATTATAGAAATGGGAATGTTCTAATCACAGATGAAGAAGACTACATCGACAAGTCTGATCAAGCATTAGTTAGTTGGTTTGAAAGAATTCCATATGTAGAAGCAGCCACTCCCCGGTTGTCATCAAGTGCATCAATCAATATGACAAAATTTGGTACATTACATGAAAAAACAAGAATTCCAATAGTAGGTGTTGATCCATTTAGAGATATTCAAGCTTCTACAGTTCATGAAACTGTAACAGATGGACAATATGTTTTTGCTAAAAATTCAATTGTATTAGGTTCTAATGTTGCACGAGATCTTGGTGGTGTTGAAGTAGGTGATAGTCTAAAATTAAAAATTGTTGATAGATATGGTCAAGATCAAATTAGAAGGTTTGTGGTTACTGGTATAGCACAATCACCCGGTGGACAAGGTTTTGATTATAGTGTCGTTGTACACATTGATACTTTACGTGATTTGATGAATAGAAAAGGTGAATCAGGTTCAATAATGGTAAAACTAAATGATCCAACTAAAGCAAATGATGTTAAAAATTTCTTTTTAGCTGCTTTTCCCAATGATGATTTTATTGCAGAAACAATAGAAGAATCAGCTGAAGAGCAACTAGCTGGTTTTAGATCTGGTATTGCTATGATAAACATGATTGGTTATTTTGGAATGATGTCATCAGCATTTGCTATTGTTACAATTCAAATGATGTTAGTTAATGGAAAAACTAGAGAAATAGGAGTAATGAGATCAATAGGTGCTACCCGAAAAGATATTTTGGTTATTTTTATTTTTCAGGGAATGATAATTGGTGCAATAGGTGCTGGGGTTGGAACTGCAGCAGGCTTAGGTTATACATTTTACGCAAAGGAGACTAAAATGTCATTCAATAACAGCCTCCCATTGGAAGTAAGTTACAACTGGGAAAAAATTATTCAAACTGCAGTCTTGTCTTTTATGTTGGCAATAATTGCTTCATTATATCCGTCGTATAGAGCGACTAAATTACTACCCGTGGAGGCGATGAGAACTGTCTAAAGTACTTGAAATTAATAATTTAAGTAAAATTTATGGTGCCGGTGAAAACATGGTAAAAGCCCTAGATGATGTATCCTTTTCAATTGAAAAAGGAGAATTTGTATTAATTGTAGGTAGCTCTGGTTCAGGAAAATCTACTTTACTTAACATGATAGGTCTTTTAGATCGTCCTACAAATGGTAAGGTCTTCATAGATGGAACAGATACATCAAATCTATCTGACAATCAAATCTCAACATTTAGAAATAAAAAATTAGGATTCATTTTCCAATTTTCAAATCTTTTAACTGATCTGACTGTTCTTGAAAATGTATTACTACCAAGAGAAATTGCTGGAACTACAGAATCTGCTGAAAAAAATGCTAGAGAATTATTGAAAGCGGTTGGATTAGAGAATCAAATTAACAAAAGAGCAAATAAAATTTCAGGTGGACAAGCACAAAGAGCAGCAATTGCTAGAGGTTTGATAAATAACCCATCAATTGTTTTAGCTGATGAACCAACTGGTAATTTAGATTCTGTTACTTCTAAAATAATTGTTGATTTGATGAAATCAATGGCAAAAGAACTGAATCAAACATTCATTATTGTTACTCATGATCAACAACATTTTGGAGAAGCCGATCGAGTAATTACAATCAAAGATGGAAAAGCATCCGAAGGAAATCAACCATCTGAATTGGAGGTTTTAGTATGATGAATTACAAAATTTTATTTTCATTAACTTTGTTATTGCTTATTCCATTAATTATTGATGATTCATATGCTCAAATCAAATCTGGTGGTTTTGGCCAATCGCCATTTGAAAGAGATTTTGGAGATGTAAAATTCCTAGAAGGATACTTTGGAACATTTAACAATAAAATTGAAATTGATCCTGGCGATGATAATGTCCCATTTACTGTAGTATTTGCAAATGTAGGAACACAAGATATCACTGGAATTAAAGGTCAACTATCTCTTCCAGTTGGATTTTCTTCAGCAGATGGTCCTGGTTCACTCATAACTGCTAATAGTGATTCCAATTCATTGGCTGGCAGTACTTTCTATATGACATTTAATGTAAATATTGATAAAAATATCCAAATTAAACAATATCCGGGTACTGTTAAGGTTGATTATTCTAGAATAAGAGAATCTGGAGTTAGAACTTCATTTTCTGAATTTACCTTTAAAGTTACTGGAGATAGCATCATCAATGTTAAAGCATTGGATCCATTTCTTACGTCTTTACAATCAAACAATGTTGTAATTGAAATTACAAATGATGGAACTGCACCATTATCTAGTGTAGATATTGTAGCTACTAATACCCAAACAGAACTTGCGTCTACTTCATCGTCAACTACCAATGTTGAAAATGTAGTGATCTTAGAATCAAATTGGGATGTTGGCAACATAAATCCAAAATCCTCTAGATATCTTACTGCTACGGTATACGTACCTGGAAATCTTCAACAAGATACATTACGAATTCCATTATCTATCCAATTTTATAATGCACATGGCGATTTACAAACTGTTTCTAAAATTGTTGATTTTTACATTAAAGGATTGATTGAACTTAACATGTATGATGTAGGAGTAATTGAACTATCTAATACACAAATGGTTGTTGGAGAAATAATAAACGAAGGAAATGAAAATGCAGTGTTTGGTTTTGTTACAATTGAACCTAGAGGTGACTCAAATATTAAAACAAAAACTCAATTTATTGATGAAATTGAAATTGATTCACCTGTGCCATTTAACATTCCATTAGAATTTGACGGTGAGCCAAGATATGGAGAACATGATATCAAACTAACTGTAAGATACAAAGATAGTGTTAGAGATGAAACACTGTATACACATGATGCTACAATATTTGTAAAAGAACCAGAAAAAATTCAATCTGATAATAGTTTTATGTTTATTATTCCATTAATAGTAGCAGCTGCCGTAGGATTCTATGTGATTCGTAGGCGTAAAAAATCAAAAATTCAGGCTAGTTAAAATTAAATTTTAAATTAGAAATAATAGAAGAAGAACTGTTTAAAGTGAGATTATCTATTATTGTCATGATTGCAGTTTTAGCTGTAGGAAGTATAATGATCTCTTTTGGTTATATTACAAATCAAAATTCTCCAGAAACCATTAAACAATCAGATCCATACGAAAAATTACAAACCTACAAAGAAGAACTAGAAAAAATTAACCAATATAATCAAAAACTGCTCCTAGAATTAGAAGACAAATTGATTCATTCCGATAATTCTAGTTTAAATCAACTAAACCAAGAAATTTCAGTACTAAAACGAGTAATTAATGATAATAAAATGGAACTTGAACAAGTTATAAAAAAACTCTCTACAATGAATTCACCGCCTTAAGATCGATCCATTCTAATTCCCTATTTTGGGACATTTGCATTATTGTTATATGATTAAGTTGAGATGATATGAATCAGGCATGGCAAATAGTATATTTCTATTTCTAGTCGGTAGTATCGTTGGATTCATAACAACACCGTTTCTTTGAATCCTTTTTTATTTCTAAATTCATATACATAGAAAAAAACCAAAAATAATGCGAAATCATCAAAAATTGACAATTGTTGGTATGATCTTATTGGCTGCTACCTACTTGATTTCAAATCATGAAACAAATTTTCCTGGAATAGGATTCAATTATGCTTACATTACTGGAATTTCTATGCTGATTGTATTCATTGCAAGTTTTGTGTTATTTGGAAAAGAGAGAATAAAAGAATCAAAATCTAAAAAATAAATTTCTTTAGGCATAAAAAATATGAATATTTTTTAATTTTATTATGGCTAAGATTATAAGCGAATAATGGATCTTGCGTTTATGCCAATAGATGAGATTGAAGTGCCAAAGGAATTACGAGAATTCATGATAGATGGAGCATATGAAACTATGCTTGGACAAAAAAATGGTGCAAATAAACAATATCGATATGGTAATTTGCACATTAGAGAATATGATGATAAATTTTTAGTTCACACTGATAAAATTGATCCTAGAAAAGATCCATTTGGTCATTTAGTATATGATGCTCCTGAAATTCTAATTGGAATTGGATGTTCAATTTTAGGTGGTTCAAAAGTTGCAAAATTATTTCTTAAGAATAATAAATCCAAAAACTCAACTGTAGCAGCTACTATCACATCTTCCATAATTGCTGGATACATTGGATATGTTGCAACAAAAAAAGTTAAAAATTATTTAGAATAATTATGTCTAACGTAAGAACAATTCAAGTATTTTACAAACTAATTCCTTCAATTTTGGCATTACGAAAAGATAGAAGAAAGTGGGTTAAAACAGAAGGCAAGGACACTGATTTAGAAAAATATCGCAAGAATGCACGTAAAGTTTTAAACACTTTCATTTCATTAGGACCTGTTTACATAAAATTAGGACAATGGCTTTCATCAAGAGCTGATATTTTACCACAACCATACTTGGAAGAACTTGCCAAGCTACAAGATAGTGTTCCAGCAGCTTCATTTGATCTGGTTAAACCAATAATTGAAAATGACATAGGACCACTTGATGAAAAATTTGACAGCATAGATCAAAATCCTCTCTCTGGTGCATCATTGGGTCAGGTTTATCGAGGAAGAATATCTGGTCAAGAGATCGTAATTAAAGTAAAAAGACCTGGTATTGAAAAAGTTGTAGAAGAGGATCTTAAAGTCTTAAAAAAAATACTTCCAATGGCATTAAGGTTTGTAGATCCCAACTTGCGTTTTTCTGCAAGGGCAATGCTTTCACAATTTATTGAAACTATTCATGAAGAGATGGATTACACAATAGAATCAACAAATCTTAAAAAAATCAAGCAAAACATGAAGAAAAGTAACATAGCAATTCCCTCAGTGTATGATGATTATTCCTCAAAAAATGTGCTTACTATGGAATATCTTCCTGGTATCAAAATTACCAATATAGAAGCACTTGATGAGAAGGGAATTGATAGGCACAAACTAGTCATTGATGTTCATAAGGTCTTTTTCACTATGCTTTTACGTCATTCATTATTTCATGCAGATCCTCATCCAGGAAACATTTCAGTAACAGATGATGGAAAACTGATTCTTTATGATTATGGGATGGTCGGGAGATTAGACAATGATACAAGATTAAGACTAATTCGACTCTATCTTGCCCTAGTTGAGAAAGATCCACCTAGAACGGTTAACGCAATGGCAGATCTTGGAATGCTAACTCCTGACTTTAACCGAACAGTAATTGAAAAAGGAATAGAATTGGCGGTTCGTGCAATGCATGGAAAAAAACCTGATGAAATGGAAGTACAAAGTTTGATGGAACTTGCAAACAAAACAATGAGTAAATTTCCATTTGTTCTTCCAAAAAATTTAGCACTATACATGAGAATGGCATCTATCATTGAAGGAATTTATAAAACACACAAAGTCGATTTTAAATTTGTCAAAGTACTAAGAGAAATTTTAGAAGAAGAACATTTAATCAAAGATGCATACATTGAAGAACTCAAATATTCATTTCAAAGATTTGCAAAATCAATTGATGCCACTATTTCAATTGCACCAGAACTTAAAAAATTCCTTGATGAAAATAGATCAATCCAACTAAATACAAAACCTAAATCCAATGTTTTGCTTTCTGGAAGTATTCTTTCATCTGCAATATTTGTTGGTTCTGCAGTTTTGTATACTACAAATGAAACTTTAGGAATTACTGGAATAATTGGTTCTTTGATAATAATGAGTATTTTTACAATATTTAGAAAACGATAATTATTCGATAGGAATATCTTTACCGTGTTTTTTAACTAACATTGTAATTGTCAACACACCATTTTCATATTTAGCAGAACTTACTCCGTTTTCTCCTTCTCTAAGTTCAATCGGCAATCTGATTTTTTTATCTATGACATTTGGTCTTTGATTGCAGATAACATTACGATTTTTTTCTTCAGAAATTTCTTTTGATGCGTTTATGGAAAGAATATTTTCATCTAATGATAATTTTATGTCTTTTTTTGTAAATCCTGGCATGTCAACGATTAATGTCAATTTATCATTATCAAGATACATATCTACAGGAGGTAGAACAAATTCGTAAAACTCTCTAGATTTATTGCCTATTTCTTTAATCATTTCTTTTGCCATTGATTTAACCAGTCCCATTTTGAGATATGTGCTTAATTTTTAGTTATAAACCTTGATAGATTTTTAATCAATTAATTTCTCTGATTTTGTAACTTATGATAATTGTTATTGAAGGCGGAGATCAGGCAGGAAAGAAAACCCAAACTGCATTATTGGCAAAAGCATTAAAGCAAAGAAAAATCAAAACAACCACATTTAGTTTTCCTGATTATAAGACTCCACTAGGAAAAGAAATTGCAAAATATCTTAATGGTAAAAGAAAATTTCCACCACAAGTAATTCATTGTCTTTTAGCTGCAAACAGATGGGAAAAATTAAACGAAATTTTAGCAGCACAATCAAAAAATTCTATTGTGATAATGAATCGATATTATCACTCAAATCTAATCTATGGTTTAGCAAATGGAATGAAAAGCGAATGGCTAAAAAATCTAGATAATGGTCTCCCAAAAGCTGATCTTATAATTTTACTTGATGTAACTCAAAGAGAATCATTTCGTAGAAAAAAAACTAACAGAGATAAATTTGAAAAAAATGAAGAATTTCTAAGAAAGATATCAAAAATTTATAGAACAATTGCAAAGAAAGAACATTGGAAAATTATTGATGCATCTAAATCAAAACAAGAAGTTCATGAAAATATTTTAAAGGCAATTTCACAAAAAATAGGCTTATGAAAAAAAATTATTCAGACATAGTTGATCCAATACATGATTTTATTCGTGTATATGATCATGAATTAAAAATAATTGATAATCCAATCTTTCAAAGATTAAGACGAATACGTCAACTTTCTGGGGCTCATTTAACATATCCAGCGGCGCAACATACTAGATTTGAACATTCTTTAGGTGTAATGCATATTGCAAGTCAAGCTGGTAAGGCATTAAACGAAAAAGGAATTTTAAAATCCGATGATATTGATTTATTGAGACTTGCAGGACTTTTACATGACATTGGTCATGGACCTTTCTCACATCTTTTTGAAGAAGTTATTCAACAAAAAAAATTTTCCCATGAAGATTTTGGTAAAGAAATTATTTTAAAATCTGAAATTGGTGATATTCTATCAAAAAATGGATATGACAAAAAACTTGTTACAAAAATTGCATTTGGAGATTCAAAATTACAATACATGAATGAAATAATTTCTGGAGCATTAAGCGCTGATATGATGGATTACTTGTTAAGAGATGGATATTTTACTGGTGCAGAACATGCACAAATTGATCATAAAAGAATAACACAATCTCTTGATGTACACAAGAAAAAACTTGCTCTAGAAAGATCAGCACTTTATTCTTTTGAATCTATGATGCATTCTCGTTACCAAATGTTCAAAGCTGTATATTTTCATAAAACAGTAAGATCTGCTGAAGTAATGCTTTTGGAGGCATTACGATTATCTGATGATGAATTTGGTTTTACATCATTTAACATTAAAGAATTTGTCAAACTTACAGATGAATATGTTTTATCTACACTCATCTCATCAAAATCTTCTGAGCTAAAACGTGCTAGACAATTTGCTGAAGATTATCAAAATCGTAAATTGTTAAAATGTGTATTTGAACGAATTCTAACTAGCAGAACTAATTTAGGAAAATCTAGAACCGATGAATTAAGAACATCTATTTCCAAAAAATCCAAAGTTGATGAGAGTGAAATTTTTGTTGATAGCTCCGTTACTCCATCAATTCCATTAGCTCCATCTAAAAATGAATCAAAACACATCATTTTGATTTCAAATGAGAATGGAAAATCTACTGCTCAAGAGATGCCCATATCTGAAATTCCTGTAGTTTCGGCAATATCTGGTTTTATGAATATTCTTAGAATATACACCCATCAAAAGAATAGAAAAAAAGTTGAAATTGCCGCAAAATCAATCCTTGGTGGTTTAAAGTAATGAAAAAAAGAATTGTCATAAAACTTTCAGGACGAATATTTGGTATGGATAATGCAAAAGTGCTCAAGGATTATGCTTCATTTCTAGTCAAAATTAGTAAGATTTGTCAACCAATAATTGTGGCAGGTGGAGGAAATATTGCAAGACATTACATTACTCATGCAAGATCTTCTGGAGCTGATGAATCTACTTTAGATGAACTTGGAATTGAAATTTCTAGATTAAATGCAAAACTTTTGATTTATGCCCTAAAAACTAAAGCATATTCACATCCCCCAACAACATTACAAGAAGTAAGACATGCAGTTGATGATGGATTAATTGTAGTTACAGGCGGTTTACATCCTGGACAAAGTACCAATGGCACCGCAGCTCTTATTGCAGAAAAAATCAATGCAGAACAATTTCTTAATGCTACTGATGTTGATGGTGTTTATGATATGGACCCTAACAAATTCAAAAATGCAAAAAAATTCAAACGAATTGAACTAAAGAATTTAAAAAATATGCTGGTTCATGAAGATTCTGTTGCTGGAGGCTATGATTTGATGGATATAGTAGCTCTCAAAATAATCGAACGCTCTAAAATTAAAACACGAATTATTAAAGCTGACCTCAAAACACTTGAAAAAGCAATCAAAGGTGGAGAGGTAGGAACAGAAATAGTTCTCCAATCAAAATAATTATTCTAAAATTTCGTTTTGTACGGTAGGACGACTTTCTGACCAAATCTGAATCTTATTTTCAGGATATTCTGGAATTCCAGACTCTCTTAATTTATTGTAAATTGTAAGTGCTTCATTTTTTTCTACAGCCTTTGATTGAGCCTTAGTAAATCCATCTTTATCTGCAATTATTGCAACATATCCCTCAGGTGAAGTAATTACAGCTACAAAATCTTCTTCTCCTACTGGAAAAAACTCACCATTAATTTTTTTTGTAGTTAGTGTTAACATTCCAAATCCTGCGACATCAAACATTTTCATTTGAGATTTACTTGCTCTTTGTTTTCCTTGTTGGACTGCTTGGAAATATTGCATGATTCATTTTACTCTTTAATATTATAATAACTATCTCAACATTTAAGATATGTAAAAATTAAGTAAAATTGAGTGAACTCTAAAATCTTTGTTTTTGTAGCAGTTATTGCTTTAGCAGCAGCTTTGGGTATGATTCTTCTGTCAGGTTCATCATCTGTTATAAATTCACCAGAAAACACTAATCAAGAAATCAAATCCGATGTATCGCAAGAACCGCTATCAGCTCAAATACAATCACTAAATGTTGAACTAAATGATATCTCAATAAAAGAAGTTACTCCTAGGGGAGCTACAATTGAAATATCATTTAAGATTAACAATCCAAATTCAAATTCCGTAATTGTACAAGTGATGGATTATCAGTTATTTGAAACTGGATATTCTAACGTAGAACAAATTTCGGGTGGTCAAATTGGAAGTAGACCAGAAGGAATGGTAGAATTCGGATCTGATTACTATGTACTTCTAGCTGAAAACTCTATAGTTTTAAAAGATAAAATTCAATTGAAAAATACCGGTAATACTCCCAAGTTATGGTCTGATCTAGAAAGTGATACTGCAAAATGGCGAGTTACTGGTACTGTTTTCTATAATCTTAGTTCAATGACTAGCGGACAAGAAAATACACTTCATTTTGAATTTGAAAAATAAATAAAACTAAAAATTACTATATAGTATCATAAAAACTAAAAATTATGATAATTTGTTTTTAGATAAAAAATATTGGCAAAATTATAAAAGCCCCTGAAGTAGTTTTTTATTAAATGGCAGAAGCAGGAATGGCCGCATTTGGCTCAGCAGTAGGAGTAGCAATTGCACTAGCAGTAGTGTGTTTTGCACTTCGTGGTAAAGGACATCCTGAACCACTGGACTAATCAAAGGAAATTATTCCTTTACAATATTTTTCATTTATCT
>JAGXTE010000004.1 GCA_018334095.1 Nitrosarchaeum sp. | reverse complement strand
TCATTGCAGAGCGAATTCCTTCTCTTACCTGCCATACACCAACTGGAATAGCGTATTCAGGTCTAATTTCACGTAGTATTACAACCCCAGCCTGAATTTTATTTTTTACAAGATATTCTGATACACCTAATTTTGCTGCAAAATATGCACCAGCTATTGCGGGAGGATGATTAATCCCACGTGCATCTTCAAAATCATAACCAAATCCCAAAATACCATTTGAATACCACGCTTCAATCATTTCATAAATCCATCTGTGAGGAAATAAAATTACAGAAAACAAATTTCCAAGATGCTCATGAGTAAAAATTCTATATGAATCAATTAATGGATAATCTAAAATTTCTTTGATAAGGGATTTAGATATGATATCATCGGTTGCAGTGATGCTCCATTTTGTAGGGACTAGTTTCCTTTTTTGTCCCAACATGCCAATGCTAAAACATTTTTGGATTTTTGAAATGTCAATACCAGAGTTATACAAATTTAAAACGGCATCTTGTGCATTAAGATCTTTATCATAATAGATTTTTTCGATAGACTTTGTTGCACTTGTGTCATAAAATTTTGCAGATTTAATTTCACCTACAGGTCCAAATGGAGCACTCTCACCATCAAGTGAAATACTTGCAGATGTAGTTTTAGTAAATTGTAAATCAGAGTCAGTAGGTTTAGAAGACATTGTAATTTCTTGCAAGTTTTCTATGTAACGCCCTTCAGTTTGGTTTATTGAAATCTTTTGTATTCCACGAATTAAGTTTAATCTAAAATTAACAATCTCTTCAAGGGATTTACCTTTCCAATTTTCAGGACTATCAAGGATGCCTGTGTCACCATGTATTGGTGGAACCATAGGTCCAACGAAGACCTTTGGGTAATTATAAGAACCTACAAACACGGATGGAGGACTAGTTCCACTAATAAAAT
Organism: Nitrosarchaeum sp.; assembly: GCA_018334095.1. Classification (GTDB taxonomy): domain Archaea; phylum Thermoproteota; class Nitrososphaeria; order Nitrososphaerales; family Nitrosopumilaceae; genus Nitrosarchaeum. The sequence goes on along the minus strand of JAGXTE010000004.1, from coordinate 4,878 downwards.
CTGAAGAAAATAAATTCCCATATTTTGATAAATTCTCGTGCCATTTTGCTAAAATTGCTCTTCGAATATCCTGAGAGTTTGAAGACAATGAAAATTATGCCTAAAATATGCCTATTAAGTTGCCTAATCAACATAGTTGACTCTGACTTAACGGATGATGTTTAAAGAACAAATGATGACATAAAGTATGCCAGTAAAGAGAATAGTCTCTTTTTTACCCAGCGCTACGGAATTACTTTATGAGCTTAAGGCAGATGATATTCTATTTGGTGTTACTCATGAATGTAAATATCCAGAAAATGCAAAAACAAAACTGCAAGTAATTAGCTCAGTAATAAATTCAGAAGAACTATCAAGTAATGAAATAGATACAAAAACATGTCAGTTACTTAGTGAAGGAAAAGAGATTTTTGCATTAAATGAAAAAAATATGATAAAAGCAAATCCAGATCTAATAATAACCCAAGAAACATGTGAGGCATGTGCTGCACATAGTAATCAAGTCAACAAAGCAATTCAAATTTTAAAAAACAAACCTATGATTCATTCAATGGATCCACATAATTTAGATGAAATTGTTAAATCAGTAAATGAAATTGGTAAAATAATAATAAAAGAAAATATTGCAAGAAAAATTACAGAGTCACTCACAGATAGAATAAAAAACATAAAAAAACACAACCCAACAACGAAACAAAAAGTTCTTGCACTAGAATGGATTGAACCATTTTTTACATCAGGTCATTGGATACCAGAAATGATCAATAATGCAGGTGGAGAAAATATGATAAGCAAGCAGGGGGAACGTTCAAGAAAGATAGGAATTGATGAGATCATAAAATCAGATCCAGACATAATTATTATGATGCCGTGTGGTTTTGACACATATCGTACAATATCAGAATACAACAAAACATTGAAGAGTAATAAATCATGGAATTCCTTAAGAGCGGTTAAAAACGGAAAAGTGTTTGCAGTAGATGCAAATTCATATTTTAGCAAACCAAGTATTAGAACAATAACAGGATTGGAAATATTAGCAAAAATTATTCAACCAAGTGCTTTTTTGAACCTAAACGTACCTGAGTATTCATTTTTACAGATAAAATAGATTACTCATCAGTGTCATCTAATTCATCATATTCAGAATTTCTTCTACCAGGTCTAATTGGAACATATATGATAGACACAAAGTTCCTAGATTTTTCTATAAAATAGAGTTCAAGGTTTTAAAAATTTGCCCTTTTAGTGCATCTTTTAAACAAATGAATAATCAAAATAAACCAATTTGAATGACTGAACGAGTATTTGCAAACACTGATAATTCATACGTAAGATCTTTTAAGTCAGAATCAAAGCAAATTCATGATTGATTTTAGAAAATATCTAAACTGCCCAGAATGCAAAAAAAGCCCACCATACTGTATTGAACACAAAAAGGAGGTAAATGCAATTTTAGATAGTACATGATATAGTAGATGAACAAAATGAGATTTAGTAAATTATTCTAAGCTTTAAGCTTAAATCCAAATTTTGCAAATATAAGAAATGACAAATGTGTTTAGTTCAATATTCGGTACAATTTATGACATGATAACTTCATTATTTAGTTAAAATTTAACATACACATAGCAAAAAGTCGTTAGAACAGATTTTTCTATAAATAATTTAAAAAGGTTTCAAGTACTACTGAATAGAATGATATGTATCCACAGCAATCAGTACTGTCAATATTGCAAATGGAATAAAGAAACTCAATCCAACTTTAACATTTAACATGTATTGGATTTGTTGTATATCCATATTAACGAATGAATTCACAGTGAAAACGCTTTAGCAAAGAGACAGAATTTAAGAATTTTAAATAATTTTACACTCAATTTTTAGTGATTTTACAGTGGTGAAATAAGCAACTGCCAACAATGCTATTGCAGCAATCCGTATTGGAAGTTCATAATTGGTAAGAAATGCAAGCCCAGTTGCACCTACAGAACCAAATGTTGAGAAGACTGTAAATCCGATTGGGCCACAACTACAGACACCTGCAATAGAACCAACAAATGAACCAAAAACACTACCAGTAACTTTTCTTTTAGATTTTTTCAAAATATTGATTCTGTAAATATTCATAGGAATTACCACGGCAGATAATGTAGTGAGGATTACAATCAAAGTAAATCCCAGTTCCATTCCTGGTGAAATATGACCAATGATATATGGCTCCAAAAAGATATACTCTGAAAGAACCAATAATCCAAAAAGCATTGTTATAAAAATTACAGATGCCAAAACAACATAGGAATAGTTTGAAAAAACAATCTTTAGCGAATGTGTCATTCTAAATCATTGAATCCAACACTTGTGTAAAAACAGAAAAAGGCTGTGCACCAACTAACTTTTCTTGTTGTCCATTAGGGCCTATGATGAAAAATGTAGGAGTTCCACTTACGCCAAATTTCTTTGCCTCAGCAATATTGGTTTGAACCCTTTTGGCATATTTTCCTGAATCAAGACAACTATCAAACAATTCAGAATCAAGACCTAAACTAAATGCAAATGATTTTAATCGTTCAGAATTTGCCCAACCATTATCTATCTTAGACTCTTGAGAAATGTATAGTTGATTATGATATTCCCAATATTTTCCCTGATCTTCTGCACAGTATGATGCTTGGGCAGCTTTGGGTGAATCTCTACCCAAAAAAGCAAGATCAACAAAAACCAAATTAACTTTTCCAATATCAACATAGTTTTGAAAAATAGAGGGTTTTGTATTATGAAACCAGTTATAACATTGATGACATTGGTAGTCACCAAATTCAACAATAGTGATTGGGGCAGACGGTGAACCAATAATAGGCGAACCCATAGTAGTGGATATAGTACCATGTAGTCGAACATCGGTATTTGCAGTTTCAACTGAAGATGTAAAGTAGACAAGAATCACACCAACAACGATTATAGATATTATGATACCAAATAGAAGTCCTTTTTTAACCACAGTAATTGTATTAAAAATTTGTTTAAAAAACTTATTCCAGATTATGTGAGAATTTTTTCTTGAATATGTTTACGAATGTTGAAATTACGATATCAATAGGGCAGATTTCACATTGAACAGGCAACGAATGCCTCACTAGATGTTTTTCAAAGGTTTTTCTTGAATTAAAGATTAAATCACATTTTACACAGTAAACTTTTGCAATGTTATTTTTAGAAGAGAAATCTACCATATCTACTTTTTATAAGCAGATCTTATAAAGATCTTGTTAAAAATCTTAAAATGAAAATCATATTTACGATCATTTTGATTGTATATTTTGAATAAAATAAGATGTTTTTTAAAAATACCCATCGTGGAAACAAGAATTCATAGATAATGCAATTTCATATGATTTTGTAATTCTACCTCATATCGAGTAAGAAAGCCACAATGAGTACATGAAAACATGTCAGAATTAGGGAGTGAATCACGTTCGATTATTTTTCCATATATCGATTTGATTGATATAACATCATTATTAGAAATTACAGCAAAGTTGTTCCCTTCACCAATTGACCCCAAAAATTCTTTGATTGAAGTTATTACAACATCTTTATCGATAATTTGATCATCTAGTGAGGACAGCATAAAGGCGTGGTTTTTTAGAGTAGGGATTGCAGCAACCTGATCAGAGACATAGACCACCAATTCAGATTTTATAGATTCAACATCCCTACAGTCAATTGTAAGCATACTAAACATCATAAAGAACAATATTTTAGTTTAACAAATGTTCGATAATGATTATAATAGTTTGAGATAATCATTTTTCATAGATGGGAGATTCAGAAACATTTGGAATAGAGAAGGGATATGGTGAAGAAGTAGTAAAATGGCTAAATGAACAAGCTAAAGCAAATGGAACTAAATTAGAAGCAAGGCTATATGGCTACATAGTATCCACAAAAAACTTTGGAGATTTTGAAATGTTTTCATGGGTTGGAGATGTGCAGACTGCAAGAAAAATGATCAACAAAGCTAGTAAAAGATTCAAGATAAAAGTAATTGAAGGAGGGTATAAACCAAAAGAAAGAATATTCAGAATGAAAAAATTTGATTATGCAAAGATTAGAAAAGATGAAAAAACAATAGGACAAATAGAATTTGAAGCATCAAGATTTGGAAAAGGAGAATGGGGGATAAAAAATGAAGAGCGACATTAAAAAAACACCAAATAAAAAAAAGGCATCTATGAAAATTGGAATTATAGGTACAGGAATTCTTGGAAATGCGGTAGGGTTGAATTTACTTAAATCAGGTTTCAATGTAACAGCTTACAACCGTACTAAAGAAAAAACTAATGAATTAAAAAAGCATGGTGCAAGCATTGCCGAATCACCAAAAATAGTAGCTAAAAATTCGGATTTAGTGATAATAATTGTAAAAGACTCTAATGCAGTAAAAAAAATAGCATTTGGAAAAAATGGAATTGTGTTTGGAAATCATAATGGATTAGTAGTGGCAGATATGAGCACAATAAGTCCAATAGAATCAAAAGAGATTACAAAAAAGTTTCTAGAGCATAAAATAATAAAATTAGACATACCTGTTATGGGCGGGCCCAATGTAGCAATTACTGGTGAACTAGTGTTAATGGTCTCAGGAGATAAAAGAATATTTAATAAATTCAAGAAAGTTTTTGAGAAAATTGCAAACAAGATATTTTATTTGGGAGATTCTGGAACAGCCCATCTAGTAAAACTTGCAATGAATCTGCAAATTACAATGCTTGCTCTTGCGCTTTCAGAGGGAATCACACTAGTAAGAAGATCAAAGGTAGACCCAAAAATATTTCTAGATATTTTAAATTCAACTTATTTTAAAACAGGGATGAG
>JAGXTE010000003.1 GCA_018334095.1 Nitrosarchaeum sp. | reverse complement strand
TCAAAATGCCAAAATGACCGATTTCCATTGGTATAGGGCACATGTAACAGGTTATTCTCCAGCTCCAAACAGATACTTTGTAAGAAGAACTGCTCCTGTAGGTAAAATTCCATCAGGAAATTGGAATGATCAAAAAGCTAAAGTTCCTGGATATACACAACCATCAAACCAGTACTTTGCAACAAGACCTAGACTTGCATACCATCCAGCAGATAAAATGTTTGGAGGTTTCAGTGGTGTATCTATGTCAGTTGATGGAGTAGTTGTACAAGCTCAAACACAGCAAGCACCTCCAAAACCAGCTGAGGTTGCAAAACCAAAAAGTACACTTCCAAAAGGAGCAGAACAAGCTCAAACTTCATCCACATCTGAAAGTTCTGGAAAGTCAAGAAAAGAACAATTAGAAGAATATGAACAAGAGTATCTTCAAAGAATGGAACAACAAAGAATTGAAGACGAGAAAAGATACCAAGAAGCTGTTGTTGAAGAAGTAAAAACTAGAACAAATACAACACATGGTGCTTTACCAAAAGGATTTGAAGCAAAACCATCTCCAGAACCACCAAAAACTTCTAGAGGCACATTACCAAAAGGATTCTAATTTTTATTCTCTTTTTATTTTTAATTTAATTTTAAAAAATCATCTAGTACTTCTTTTGAATGTCCAGCAGGTTTTACCTTAGGGTATACTTTGAAAATTTTTCCTTTCTCATCAACTAAAAATGTACTTCTTGCTACTCCCATGTACTCTCTTCCCATGAACTGTTTTTTACCCCAAACTCCAAATTGTTTTGAAATTGTTTTATCAACATCTGCAAGAAGCGGATATTTTATTCCCATCTTATCGCAAAATTTCTTGTGTGAATCGACATCGTCTGGGCTAATTCCTACAATCTCAATTCCTGCTTTTTGAAATTTTTTATAATCTTTGGAAAACTCATCAGCTTCTGTTGTACAACCTGGCGTAAAGTCTTTAGGATAAAAATAGATGACATGCTTTTTGCCCTTAAAATCGCTTGATTTGACACTATTTCCGTTTGCATCTTTTACTTCGAATTTTGGAACTGATCCCCCTTCTTCTAACATGATATGTCTAAAGATGTTTTACCATTAATTACTTTTTGACTTGAGATGTTCCATACTACTTCGAATGTTTTATATGGAAATCCGATTGGTTTTAGCTTGATGGTTAACCCAAGAGCGTATCTTGCAGAAGCAATTGCAACATATGGTTTGGTATTTTTTGGCCCACTTTCTGTAATTATTGCAGTAGCATCTTTTGGAGAAACTTTGACAACCCAATCTGTATTGTTTATCTCCCTTGGTCACGGTGGTGCAATCGCTCTTATGGTTTATGCATTTGGACATGTATCTGGAGCTCACATCAATCCAGCAGTCACAATTCCAATGATGATTACTAAAAAAATTGGAATTAAAGATGGTATTGGATATATTATTTCACAATTAATCGGTGCAGTTGCAGCAGCTGCAACTCTTAAAGCAATTTTACCAGAACTTGGTGCAAAAGTTAACTTTGGTACACAAGGTGGTCCAAGCGAACTTATCAATAACAGCATAAGTTCTGGATTTGCAATTGAAGCAATTTTGACTTTCTTCTTAGTACTAGTAATTTTCATGACCGCCGTTCACAAGAAAGCATCACCTGGATGGCATGGATTTTCAATTGGTGGAATGGTATTTTTGATTCATCTTGTTGCAGTTCCATTAACTGGCGCATCCGTAAATCCTGCAAGAACATTTGGTCCCGCATTAATCTCTGGAGCTTGGGAGTTTCAATGGTTGTATTGGGCAGCACCAATTCTAGGTGGCATAATTGCAGGTTTGATCATGAATTATGTCTATGTCAACAAGGCAGAAAAAGAAGCATAATTTTTTTCAAATACCAAACGTTTTTAAAAATTTGATAGCACGATTCTGTTGGACTCGTTGCATAGCTTGGATAGTGCGAACGCTTGCGGAGCGTTAGGTCGTCGGTTCGAATCCGACCGAGCCCGCTTTACTTAAATTTTAGAAACTTGTAGCTAAACTACAATGTGTGATAATTCAAAAATTCTCATTATGTTATTTGCAATTTTAATTATCTCATTTCCAGTAATGTCAATAAATGCAGAACTATCGCCTATGAAACAACTAAAACAAGGTCATCATGTTGAAGTTGTCTGTGCTGATGGATTTCAATTAGTATTAAAACAATCTAACGGTGCTCCAAAATGTATCAAATTATCCAGCGTTGAAAAATTAATTCAACGCGGTTGGGCAATTCACGTGTTAACCTATTCTGAGGAAAATAACAATTCTGAAATCTTTACGATGGGAAAATACGACGTACAAACTGAAACTGTTAGTTACTCTGAATCCAACACCGGTTATTTGGCAAGACCTGTCTCTGAAGAATCTTTTCCAGGTGTAATCATGATTCATGAGTGGTGGGGATTAAATGATAACATCAAAGACATGGCCAAAAAACTTGCATCTCATGGATATGTTGTGCTTGCAGTTGATCTTTATGATGGACATGTAGCTACAACTTCTGAAGAAGCAAGACAACTAATTACTTCATTTGATAAAAACAATGGAATTCAAAACATGAATTCAGCAATATCTTACCTTAATGATCACCATTCTCCTGAAAATCTTGGTTCAATTGGATGGTGTTTTGGTGGAGGTCAATCGCTTAATCTGGCATTGAATAACCCCTCTCTTGATGCAACTGTAATTTATTATGGTAGCTTAGTTACTGATACTGAACCTCTATCTGTAATTAATTGGCCCGTTCTTGGAATCTTTGCTGAATTAGATGGAGGAATCACCCCTGACACAGTTCATGCTTTTGAAAACTCATTAAATAAATTAGGAATTCAAAATGAAATAATCATTTATCCTGGAGTTGATCATGCCTTTGCAAATCCATCAGGTCTCAATTATGCTCCTGAAGAATCACAAGATGCCTGGAAAAAAACACTTGAATTTTTAGATTCTAATTTGAACTGATATTTTTAGAATGTTTTTGTCTTTCTTAAAAAAATAGTTACTGATATCATATAACATGCAGTAGCTATAATTTCTGATACTAGTGATGCAATGTATGGTTCTATGTTTATTTCAAGAAAATAATACAAAGAAGGCCATCGTATTGCAAGATAAATAATTTCACCTACTCCAAATGATGAAATCATACTTAGAATCTCTTTTTTAATTAAACTTGAACTCATTTGCTTGTATCTGACTTTATTATCCCAATAAAACAAAACTGAGAAAATTCCAAAATATACTATGTATCCTGTTATTACTGTAATTGTAGTTGTAAGGTGATTCTCATACCCTGTTAATGATTGAGCTACAACTGCTGAAAGTGAGGCTGAAATGATAAAACAAATTATGAAATTCCTGTTAATTTGTAGTAATTGCTGATTGACCTTCATGTTCTGTTTTTCATCTAGTAACTATTATTTTATGTTAAACAAACTCGAATGCTATGAAAACTAGATGCCAATGGGCAAAGGATGATCTTAACATTGATTATCATGATAATGAATGGGGAAAACCTCAACATGATGATCGTAAATTATTTGAATTTTTAATTTTAGAGGGGGCTCAGGCTGGCTTAACTTGGACAACTATTCTTAAACGACGAGATGGATATAGAAAAGCATTCTCTGACTTTGATCCAGATGAGGTATCAAAGTATACAGAAAAACATATCAAAAATTTACTAAATAACCCTGGAATAATTCGAAATAAATTAAAAATTAATTCAGCTATTAACAACGCGAAACTCTTTATAAAAATTCAAAAGGAGTATGGCTCATTTGATAAATTCATTTGGAGTTTTGTTAATCATACTACGATAATCAATAATTTCAAACATCTTTCAGATATACCTGCATCTACTGACATTTCCAAAAAAATGAGTGATGATTTGAAAAAATATGGATTCAATTTTGTTGGGCCTACAATTTGTTATGCTTTCATGCAAGCCGTAGGCATGGTAAACGATCACACAAGTGATTGTTTTACTAAAAAATCTTCTAAAATCTAAAAATATTAAATTCATAAGACTTTAAAAATTGAATTTTCATCTTAATTTTTTTTAATATGTTCAAAGACTTTTAACTAAGAAAAAATAACTCAATTTTGATTTAAAATGAAAATATCTCAAAATACAAAAAAATTATTAAATAATCAAATAGTTTTAGAAGCAAATGCTGCAAGTAGTTATCTTGCAATGGCGTCTTGGTGTGAAATTACAGGATATGTGGGAGCTGCAAAATTCTTTTACGCTCAATCTGATGAGGAACGCTCTCATATGCTCAAATTCATTCACTATCTAAATAACATTGGTGGTAATGCAACAATCCCTGCAACAAAATCTCCTCCAAATTCTTTCAAATCATTAGAGTCAACTATTAGAGCTGCATTAAACAATGAACAATTAGTTACAAAAGCTATCTATGCCATAGTAGAAACCGCACAAAAAGAAAAAGACCATTCCACCCATACCTTCCTTGATTGGTTTGTTAATGAACAAGTCGAAGAAGAAAAGAAATTTGAAACCATTTTACAGAAATTTGATTTGATTGGAAGAGATAAAATTGCAATCCATGAAATTGATAAAATCTTGGGTAATCTCGTTACTAAAGATTAATTTTGATATCTTTTTTCAATTTTAAAGTTTATTAATATTGGTTTCATTAACATAGTAATGTTGTTTGGTGTTTTTGCAGTTCATAGCCCAGAATCATGTCCAATGAATAATAAAATTAGTAGAGAAATATTCCTTGATATTGAGAACAAAATTAAATCTAGTATGAAAAAATTTCAAATAATCAAAGTAGTCGGTTTTTACATGTCAGTTTTAGAACATGAATGGATAATAATTTTAGATGCAAAAAGTGCTCATGATATTGAACAACTTTGTATTGCAGTAGGTATCTCATCGGTAAGTACTGTTAAAATCGTTCCAATTAATGAGTATGCTACAACCGTTAAAAAACTAAAATCACAAAAATAGTTTTTCAATTTATTATTCTAAAAATCAAAAATTTTAATTTATAATCTGTAATTTCTAATTTTGATATTTTTGACATTTACAACCTTTCACAAGACATCTACCATTCCCTTCAAAATGGATGGCATTGTCATGATAACACCCAATTTCCATATTATTACATTTCATTGATGATTTCACTGATTATGATGATTCTTTAATCTTGTTTGTCAGACAATTATAATTACACATTAAACCTATTGTCTATAATGGCTAGTATCAAAAGCATAGGTCGTTTTTTTATTTTTATTGTAGGGGGATTGGTTGCAATAATTGTTGGCTCGTTTATGATTCGTGGAACTATGCATATGTGGGATAAGCCTGATTCAGATAAAAAATCTGATAAAAATAATGACTAAAAAACAAGTATGATAAACTGATTTTAGAAATGATGCCAGATTCCGCTGTTAGAAAATCACTTGAGGATTATGTAAAATTAAGAATTAGAGATGTTCCATCTGAAATTCATCAAACTTTTCCAAATGTTAAACAAATTTGGAAATGTGAAAATCCAGTCGATTTTCTTTATGGATATTATGTCGGAAAGATCGAAGAAGGAACATTACATTATTTACTTAAAGCAACTCGAGCATCAGCAGGTGGATTTGTTGATGTTTTTGAAATTAGAGGTATTCTTGAAACATATAGGACAGATCTGAGAAATTCCATTGAGAAAGCACTCTCTTAGTGAAGTAGAAATACTACGCTGTTCTAAATATTGATATGGTTGGACCTCAAGATGGTGGATTTGGTTTTGATCAATCAAAAAAATACACTAATGTTGAAAATATAGAGCAAGTATGCGTTCAATGTCAAGCTGGTCAACACAAAAAATGTTTGGTAAAATCAAAACAACAAGAAAATTGTGAATGCGAACACTGCCTAATTTACGGATGATATCTCTTTAAAATTAATTTTTGATCATTCACTAATCTTTCATTATTGTAAAATTCATTAGTAATTTTTTAATAATTGCGTAGATTCAATAATATGTTTTTTCTGAATTTATTGATAATGTCTAAAATTAAACAAATTGTCGCATGGATTGCAATTCTTGGTGGCGGTATAGGCTTTTTTTTCTTTTCATTATATGCTGTAGACTTTATGCGTTAAATTTGGAGATTATCTGCTTTATTCTTTAGACTCTGTCTTTTCTTTTAGTTTTTCAAGTTCCTCTCTAGTTTGAGCATGTTCTCTACGCTCTTTATCAAGTAGAACATGAAGTGTTTCTAACTCTTTTTCTGCCTTACTTAGTTTTGATTTTAATCCCCCCACAACTGCACTGGCAGCTTCGATTATACCTTTAGTTGCTTTTTTATCTGTAATTTCTCCTTCGATGAACTCTTTTTCTTTAGAAGTAAAAATTCCAGTTTCACCATCAATATTTTCCTGTGTATTTTTTACGTCATGTTTTACATTGTATAGCCTAGAAGTGATTTCTTCTAGCTCTTTCTGTGCTTGAATTTGTTGTGCACGTATTTCGTGTAATTCTGATTGACCTTCTGTAATTTTTTCTTTAATGTCCTCATACTCTTTTATGATCTTTTCAAGTTCTTGATTCTTTTTTGTAAGGTTGTTCTCTACTCTATCTATTTCTTCAATAATTTTTTTATTTTTATTGAATTTTTCTTCTGAATCATTTATTTTTGTTTTGATGCTTTTGTATTCTAAGTATATTGTATCGAGTTCTAATTTTTTTTGATTTGATTCTCGTTTTATCTCCATTAATTTGCTAGTTGCTTCATCATACTCTTCTTTTACACTTTGCAGCTTTTTTGTAATGTTGTCAATCTCTTCTTGTTTTGTTCTAAATTCAATTTGTAGTCCTTCTACTTCTGTTTCAAGTGATTCTTTTAAAACTCTCTCTTCATTTTTTTCATATGTTTTTTCTTCTAGTTGCTCCTTTTTCTTTCCAAAAAGACCCATGTTAATCTACAAAAATCTCCAAAAGATGAACGTTTCTTTAGTTTTTTGTTCTTGTACGAATAAACTTGAGGTAAAACCCAATTCCACCAATAACTATACCTCCAATTAATGCTAGCATTCCTAATTCTGGATTATCGGGGTTTATGTTGGGTGCTAAAAATAAAAGTAATGCTCCGAATATGATTAAGGCAAAACTACTACCCCCTCTTGATTTATTGTGCTCACTGTGTACCATTTTAGATATATTCTGAAACTGTTTTTGCTACTTTCTTTCTTCCAATATCTGTTATGAGTGGTCCGATTTTAGGTCCTCTTGATGTGCCTAGTATTATTTGATATAAAATTCTAAAGAAGTCTTTTGGTTCAATCCCGTTTGACTTTGCAATTTGATATATTGTATTTTGAATATCTTCTGGTTCATCTTCTGCATTGAGTGCATCTACTAGCAATTTCAAAACTTTTTTTGCTGATTCATCCATATCCACTTGTACTTTTTCTTGTTGATCAAATTCATCTGCAAAATTTCCAGCTAATTCAATTAATTTTTCTATTTGTGGATCAGGATTTTTGATTACTCCATAATCTAATAGTTTTTTCATTACCATTTCAGTTCTGTTTTCTTTGAACATTTTTGCTAATTCCACTAATAATCTATAATTGACATGTATGCTTGTCTGCTTTGGAGGGTTTAGTAAATTTACATATTCATAGAGTCCCTTTGATTTTATCAATTTGGCTTCATTGTCAACCTTGATTTTTCCAAAAAATATGTCCTCTAATTCATTATACTCATTCATCAATGCTGGTATGTCTTCAAATCCTAACTCTCTTGCACCTGTAATTCTTTTGTAAAGCAGTAACAAAATTGATTTTGGACTTCCAAACTCCATCCATTTTTGTCCTGTAACCACATTTCCTAATGACTTTGAAATCTTTTTTCCTCCTTTATCCAAAAACATTTCATATTTTACATGGTGTGGATGTGGGAAATTCAAAATCTCATCTGAGACCCAGTCATTTACTTTCACTGAATCCATGATGTCTTTTCCATACGCTTCAAATCTAATGTCAAATGCTGCCCATCTTGCTGCAAATTCTACTTTCCATGCTAATTTGCCAAGATCTTTTGTGATGTCTGCTTCTCCGTCGTGTCCGCAACCTTTGATCATTTTTGAGCTAATCTCTGCGTCATGACACTTGTATCTGACTTTCTTCTCATTTTCTAGATACTCAAATGCTTCTGCTGTGTAAAGTCGGTCACAATTTGAACATACTGGAAAGTATGGTAGAAATTTTTGATATTTTTCTTGCCCTACTAATTCTGAAATCTTATCTCCTATCTTTGCACTGTTTTGTAGGATTGTATGAATTTGATCTTTTAGCAATCCATTTTTGTAAGTGTCTTTTGCTCTTCTGAATTCATATTTTATTCCCATTTTATCTAGTCCGTCTAAAAGAATACTACTCATGTGCATTCCATATGACTCATGACAACCGTAAGGATCTGGAATTAATGAAACTGGTTTTGCAATGTGTTTTTCTAAATCGTCTGGAAATCCTTCCGGAATTTTTCTCAACCCGTCTAAATCATCTGAATATGCAATTAGTTCTGATTTGAATCCATAATTTTCTAATGCAAGTTTTACTCCGTATGCTCTCACTGCATCTCCTAAACTTCCTATGTGTGGAACTCCCGAAGCACCAAGTCCACTTTCAACTCTTAATAGGTCTAAACTTCTACCTAGAGTTTTTTCTCGTTCTAGTAACTCATGAGCTAACTTATCTATCCAAGTTCCTTTACCAAAAATCTCTTGCTCTGACATGTCTATTCTTTATTCAACGATTTTGTCATATATGGCCCATATAACGAATACCCTATTTTTTGATAATATTCTCTTGTTCCGACTGCACTAATTACTAAAAGTTTTGTAGCATCAAATTCTTCTTTGGAAATTTTTTCAGCCTCTTTCATTAAATTCTTCCCCAATCCTGAATGCTGAATTTCGTTTTCTCCTTTTTCTCCAAGCTTCAATGATTTACCATAAACATGTAATTCACGTACAATGCAAGAATTATCTCCAATTTCTTTTCTATGCGCAAGTTTACTTGGTTTTCTTAATCTTAAAAATCCATAAATTGATTCATTTGAATCTTCATATGACAAAAATACTTCTTTTCCACCTGATGAATCATAATTAATTCTGTTTAATTTTATATCTTGTTCGTTAGTTTTTCTGTTTGATAGTCCTGCCTCTCTACATCTAATGCATTTACATGAAATCCCTTGTTTGCTTAGATTTTGTTGTACTATTTGTCTGAGATTTCCTGATTTTGGACCTGCTATGATTTCATTTGGTGATATCTCTCTTTGAACTCTCATTATTCTGACCCATTTTGGAACATTTTTCTTTACTTCAGTTAGAACTTTGATCATATCTTGATCAGAGTATGGTGAATATTTTCCTTGTTTGTATTCCTCATAGAGTGGGGTGTTCTCTATTACTAGAGATGGATAAATTTTCAACATGTCTGGTCTAAGATCTGGATCTTCAAATAATTTTTTAAAATCTGCAATATCTCCTTCTGGTGTCATTGTAGGAAGTCCTGGCATCATATGTGCCACGATTTTATACCCTGCATCTTTAGAAATTTGAAATGATTCTGTAACATCATTGTAATTATGTCCTCTGTTGACAATTTTGTATACTCTTTCTTGTAATGATTGTACTCCTATCTCTATTCTTGTTATCCCGTAATCTAACATCGCATCAACATGTTTTTGCTTGCAATAATCCGGTTTTGTTTCAATTGTAAATCCAACATTTCTTATTTTTGCATGTTCGTTGTTTAATTTAGATTCCTCCAAATTTTTTGAATCAATTCCATTTAACGCATCATAGCAAGATTTGATAAAATTTTCTTGATAGTCTTTTGGCATGAACAAAAATGTACCGCCTACAATTACTATCTCCATTTTAGATGGATCATGCCCAAAAGCAATTAATTTTTCAATTTTTGATATTATCTGTAGTTTCGGATCATATTCATTTTGGATTGCGTTAAGCGTTGATGGCTCTTTTCCCGTGTAGCTATTTGGCGAATTAAATTCTATTCCGCCCGGACAGTATGTACATCTTCCATGAGGACATGCATAAGGTTTTGGCATCAATGCAATTACTGATACTCCGGATGCCGTTTTGATTGGTTTTTTTAACAATACTTTTTGTAATTTAAAAAACTCCGCATCTTTTACCGTTGAAAGTATTTCATGATTTCTTGGAATTCTTTCTAATGCATATTTTGCACATATTTTTTTAATTTCTGCCTTTACTTGTTTTTTAGTTGGCTCTTTGATTGTCAAAAGATTCTGCGTTATTTCAGTACATGCAGTTGAAAATAACGCATCTAGTTTATTCATATCTGAAATCATATCTAATTGAACATAAATTCGTTAAATAATCTTGGGACAATTGATGTCTAATTTTGCCTGAAGATTCATTCTTTTGCTCTGTTCATTTATAGTAGATTATTTGCTGGTGGTTCAGTGTCTTCCTGCCTCTGTTCTTTTTTATATTCTATCTTTAACCAGATTGGTGTTATGATTGTAGTCACTGCTACCATTATCACAATAGTGGAATACACACTTGATGTTAAAATTCCTGATGCTACTCCTACTCCTGCCACAATCAAACCTACTTCTCCTCTTGATATCATCCCTATCCCAACTTTCATTCCCTTGGATTTGCTTTTCAAAAACATCATTGCTGGAAGTCCACATCCCAATAATTTTGTTGCAACTGCTATTGCAATAATTATCCCACTAAGATACAATATCTCTGCGTTTACCTGTCTGAAATCTACCTGTGCACCAATTATTGCAAAGAATAATGGTGCAAAGATCAATCCAATTTGATGTGCATAGTTTTCAACTTTTTCAAATACTTTGGTAGTTGATAATGCCATACCTACTGCAAAAGCTCCTACGATCGGTGATAATCCTATAGATCCTGCAAGCGCAGCTGCTCCAAAAAATGATGCAGTTGCAATTCCCTCTACACTGCCTTTTGCTTTCCATAATCTTGGTGTGATGACTTTTGGCATGATCCAAACAGATGCTATGAGCATTGCTGCAAAGAATCCTAACACTTGAAGAATTTTTATTGTTACTTCTGAAATATCGATACTGTCTACTCCACCTGGAGCGTTTGCAATTGATATTACAACTGATAATACTGCTATTGCTAAAATATCGTCTACAACAGCAGCTCCAATAATAAGACGTGCTTCTGTTGATTTGAGTTTTCCAAATTCGCTTAATACTTGAACTGAAATTGCAATACTTGTTGCTGTAAGTGCTGTTGCAATAAGCATTGATTGTAACGCATCAAAACCAAACATCTGAAAAACTATAAGCCCTGCCGCAAACGGAACTACTACTCCCAGTGTTCCAACAGTAAACGACGCTTTCCCGCCTTTGAGAAATTCTTTCGGAGTCATCTCAAGTCCCGCCATAAATAAAATTACTATTGCTCCGATTTCTCCTAGAATCTTTATCTCGTTGTTGATGTTAACTAGTGATACACCATTAGCACCAACAATATATGCTCCAAGTGCAAATGGGCCGATTACCATACCTGCAATTAATTCCCCTAATACAATTGGAAGTTTGAGCCTAAGAAATAACTCCGCCATTATTTTTGCCGCAAATAGTAAAATTCCAACTCCTATGATCGTTTCAATAAAATTCGCTTCTGCTGCCATTTGCTCTCTATCTTTGTTGATTTATTGCTAATATAAGGCGATATTTGGTTGAAAATTGTTTCATATTTGTCTAATTATGTGATTTTTGATGAATTCACAAAAACTCCTTTTCTGGATACTATCTGCCCTATTTCATGAGTGTTAATTTTATGCTTTTTGAAAATTGATTTTATTTTTGATACTTGATCTTTTGGAGATATAATGCAAAATCCTATACCCATGTTAAATGTCTTGTACATCTCTTCTGGTTTTACTCCCTGTTCTTCAATTAATCCCATTATTGGAGGTATTTTTGGTAAACTATCTATTTCAAATCCTATTTTTTTAAGTCTCATTAGTTTTGTAAATGCTCCTCCTGTAATGTGAGCTAATCCGTTAATCTTGCATTTTTGAATACTTTCTAAAACTGGTTTTACATAAATTTCTGTTGGCGTCAATAATGCGTCCCCAATAACTCCGACTCCTTTTACTTTATCTTTTACAGAATATTTTGTTAACAGGGCTTTTCTTGCAAGTGAATATCCATTTGAATGGATGCCGCTACTACTTGCACCGATAATTACATCTCCTGATTTTATTTTATTTCCCAACACGATATCTTTTTTTGAAACAAGACCTACTACCATCCCTGCTAAATCAAATGAGAATTCTTTTCCTGTAAGTACATCTGGCATTATTGCTGTTTCTCCTCCTACAATTGGTAGTGCTGATTTTTTTGCACCATTGACTAATCCTTCTACAATTTTTTTAAAGATTATCTGATCATTTTTGTTTGCAGCAATATAATCTACAAATGAAACTGGAGTTGCACCGATACATATTATGTCATTTACATTCATTGCAACACAATCAATTCCAATAGTGTTGTATTTTTTCATCATATTTGCAATTACTACCTTAGTTCCTACACCATCTGTATGGGTAGCTAGTAGTTGACCTCCTGGAATCTCTACAATTCCTGCATAATGTCCAAAACCATGCGTTATTTTTGCCATTTTTTGGAGTTTATGCGTGGATTCAATCATCCTGCCTATCGCTGCCTGGCTTTGTTTGATTTTGGCAATATCTACGCCTGCATCTTTGTATGTTAAACCCATAGTTTCATGCGTATTTGCTGTGAATAAAAGAATTTGCCTATACTTTGGCTTACATGTACATTCCAGAAAACTCTTCCCGGTGCTTGACATATTTTTGAGATAACTCGTTAAATTCAGAATGAATTCTCTCTTTTTCTTTTTCCAAACTGCTTGTGTCTATTCTCATATCATAAAATCTGTTTAATGCTTCTATCAATGTAGATGCGGCTATAGGATCAGGTGATGCTTTATTTGCTTTTGCAAGTAATGCTACTCCTTGAATTTTTCTTACAATGCATTCGTTTAAAATTCCTCCTGGAATCCCAGTGATAAATCCTTGAGGGATCATACTGATGTCTTTGTCTGCCATCATTCTTACCAAATCTTCTTTTGCTGCACAATATGCTTTATCGTCATGTTCTTCACTTGGAATTCCATCTAGAATTACAATTTCTTTTGATCCTTTTTTTTCTGACCAATCTAAAATAGCTGAAACCAGCGAATACAATCCCTCCATTCTTAATGTTATTTCACAAATTATTGCACATATCGTTCCATCTTTATTTGCATAAAATCTAAAAGGATGACGTAGTCTTCCTTTCATAAAAACAGTTGACGGTGGAAGATATTTTGATCTCATTAACCCAATTTCTTCCATTTTTAATTCTTCGATTATATGACTAATTGAAAGTGATCCTACTAGGCCTGCTCCGACAAATCCTGCAAATATTATTGGACTGTTGAGTTCTACTTTTTTTATTTCAAATACTTCTGCTTCTGGAAATCCATCTGCCACTCTCTATGTCAATTACTCTGTCTAATTACTTTTGTCAATGTTTGTTTAGTAACAAAACTGTTAGATAGTTTTTATCAAATTCTATAATTTCAATATTCTCCGTCTAAGAAATCTTTAGCATAATGGAACTATCAATTTTATTAGAAATGGTATGATCATTGTAAACAGGTGTTTACAAGTGTCTAGAACCGTATCTGCAAGAATATCGACAAAGTTGCATGATGAGCTAAGAGAACGATGCAATCTGATTGGCGAATCCATTAGTGATTTTATTGCCGTTTGTATTAATATTGACCTGCATAACTCAAGTGATTTTAATTTTGGTGATGACTTGGTAGATGAAATGGATGAACAAAAATCTACTTAAAATTTCATTTTAATATCATAATATGTCAAATGTCTTATAAAATACTGACATTTGATCATCCTTAATTAATCGATTAATTTCATATTTCTAGTGAATAAAACAAATCTGTTTTTCATTTTATTAATTACAACTATTCTAATTACAAGTCCTCTTACATCTGGAAATGCATTTGCCGATTCTGATGATGATCAACATGATGGTAAAGTCAACAAAAAGAATCGTGTTTGGACAGGAGATGGTCCTCCGCCAGCAAGACTTGGTAAAGTAGGAGATCTCTATATTGATAATCACAATAACATTTACAATATTTACGAAAAAACTTCAAAGTACAAATGGACTGATGTACCTGATATACAAGGTGAAGGTTCTCCAGGGCCACAAGGTGAACAAGGTATTCAAGGTGAACAAGGTATTCAAGGAGAACCTGGAGTTTCACCTACTGTAATCGATGAACCTCCTGGTGTAAATTGCCCTGAAGGGGGACTGCGAATAGTAGATTCATTCTTTGATGTCTTCTTTGTGTGTAATGGAATTCCTGGTCCACAAGGACCTCCTGGAATAATACCTGCCCAGAGTTGTCCGGCCAACAATTATGTTTCTGGAATAAATTCAAATGGAAACTTGATTTGTACTGCACTTCCTGATTCTCCATCAACACTTGTTTGTGGTGATAATATCATTACAGCTCCAGAGCAATGTGATGATGGAAATATTGCTAATGGCGATGGATGCAGTTCCATATGTACAATAGAGCCAACACTTGTTTGTGGTGATAATATCATTACAGCTCCAGAGCAATGTGATGACGGTAATATTGCTAATGGAGATGGATGTAGTGCTGTATGTATGCTAGAAATTAGTTCTGGAGACATTTACGTTTCTCCCGCTGGATCTGATTCCAATCCTGGAACTATGAATAATCCTGTAAGGACAATTAATAGGGGATTAGATATTTGGCAGATACAACCTTCTGGAGTAATTCGTTTAGCTGAAGGAACTTATAATGAAAAAGTAACTCTTGTTGATGGGGCTTCAATATATGGAGGATATGATGTTATTACGTGGACTCCATCATCATCTGATATTTCTATAATTGCAAGTCCACAAATCATTGGCGTTCAAGGAACTAACATCATTTCTCCTACAACCTTAGATCATGTAACTATAACTACAGCAGATGCCATTTTCAGTGGTACTTCCACATACGGTGTACATTGTAATAATTGCGATGGTCTAACTCTTTCTAACAATATTATTTCTGCTGGAGATGCAAGTTCTGGAAATTCAGGAATAAATGGCATATCTGGTATATCTGGAAATAATGGTGGTTTTGGTTCCAATGGTTCTTGTGATGGTAGTAATGGGTCTGGTGGTGCTGGAGGCTCTTCAACTATTGGACGTACTGGAGGAACTGGTGGAAATGGTGGACCAGAAGGAAGCAATAATGGACAGACAGGTGGAATCGGTTTGATTGGTACACCTGGTGGTTTTGGAGGTGATGCAGGTAGTTGTGGTATATTTTCTTCTTGCTCAGGCGATCCTGGCGGTAATGGACAAAATGGAGCAAATGGCGGTGCTGGAGCAAATGGTGCTGGCGGTAGTTCTGGATCTGTAGTTTCAGGATTTTGGCAAGGTGATGCTGGAAATTCAGGAGCAACTGGCTTTCATGGTAATGGTGGAGGCGGAGGCGGAGGCGGCGGAGGACAAGGAGGAACCAGCGTTGATGACGGTGGTGGAAACGGTGCTGGCGGTGGTGGTTCTGGTGGTGGTGCAGGAACTGCAGGTGCTGGCGGTACATCTGGCGGTGGTTCATTCGGTGTATTTTTAGTAGATTCTGACGGTATTCAATTAATCAATAATGTGATTACTAGTGGTGCAGGTGGTGCAGGTGGTGCAGGTGGTGCAGGTGGTGCAGGTGGTGCAGGTGGTGCAGGTGGTGCAGGTGCTGCAGCTTGTACTGGTGAAGTAGGTAGAGGTGGAAACGGTGGAAACGGTGGAAATGGTGGAAATGGTGGGGCCGGTGGAGGTGGAACCGGTGGACCAAGCTATGCGGTTTACAAACATAACTCATCGGTGTCATTATTTGGTAATACTTTGATTGCAGGTCCGGGTGGAATTGGTGGATTCTCTCCTGGAATTTCTGGAAATAATGGTATTTCTGCACAATCTAATTAGTTTGATATATGTTTCAAATTATCACATACATGTATTTTGAATTTCAAACTTTAGAAATATCATGTTGACTATTTTATTCTTCATTACGATACATCTTGTCTAGCGTTAAATCCAAAATCAAACACATTCATCATCCATAACAAAAATACAAATCGTTACAATTACGTACTATATTTTTTTATGAATAAACAGATTCAACATAGTTCTTCCTTTGTCTGTTATCGAATAGATCATGTTTGCGCCTACTGCTTCTTTTTGTACAAAGTTGTAATCTATACAAAGATGTAGATAATTCAGAAATGATTTTTTCATTCTTATCTTAGATTTTGAATATAGATCTGAAAACGTCATTGGGTTTCCTCTGAGTTGGTATAATAATTTTAGAAGAGATAACGTACTGTAATCTCTTGTTCTTGCTTTTACTGCATCTAGTATCTGGACGTCTCTTTTTATAATAAAATCTTCGAATTGGTCTGCTACTTCTACAGGTATGTATGTTAGTCTTGCTCGCATCATACCGTATGGTACGGTACATTACCTTATTAATGTTCATCTCAAGCTTTGTTGCTCTATCTGGATGGTTTTTTTACACCATTTTCATGCCTGTTGATCTAAT
>JAGXTE010000002.1 GCA_018334095.1 Nitrosarchaeum sp. | reverse complement strand
CATGAAGCAATTTCTATAATTGAAGATTCTGAGCTAGATAACAACACAATTGTCAAAGAACTGAGGAAAGGATATATTTCTCATAAGAGAGTTATTAGACCAACACTGGTAGAAATATCAAAAAATAATGGTGAAATTAAATGACTAAAATAATAGGAATAGATTTAGGAACAAGCAATTCGGCTGCTGCCGTGGTAATGGGTGGAAAACCTACTATCATTCCTGCAGCAGAAGGTGCTACTGTAGGCGGCAAGGCATTTCCTTCAGTAGTAGCATTTACTAAAACTGGTGAACTCTTAGTTGGTGAACCAGCAAGGAGACAGGCTGTAACAAATCCTGATAGTACAATTGCGGCTGCAAAAAGAAAAATGGGTTCAGATTATATTTTTAAAATTCAAGATAAAAATTACAAACCTCAACAAATTTCTGCATTTATCCTTCAAAAAATAAAAAAAGACGCTGAAGCTTTCATAGGTGAACCAGTCAATAAAGCTGTAATTACAGTTCCTGCATATTTTGATGATAATCAACGTCAAGCAACTAAAGATGCTGGAACCATTGCAGGTCTAGATGTTGTAAGAATAATAAATGAACCAACAGCTGCATCGTTGGCATTTGGATTAGATAAAACTAAACAAGATATGAAAATTCTTGTCTTTGATTTTGGTGGTGGAACGTTAGATGTTACAATAATGGAAATGGGTGGCGGTGTATTTGAAGTAATGAGTACATCTGGTGATACTCAGTTAGGTGGAACTGATATGGATAAAGTAGTGATTAATTACATTCTTGATGAATTTAAGAAAAAAGAAGGAACTGATCTATCTAAAGATAGTACTGCAATGGCTAGAGTTAGAGAAGCTGCAGAGAAAGCAAAAATTGAGCTTTCAACTATAATGGAAACTGACATTAATCTTCCATTCATCTCTCATGATCCCTCATCTGGTGCAAAAAATCTTGAACTAAGACTAACAAGAGCAAAACTTGATGATTTAATTCGCCCAATTATTCAACGATGTAAACCTTCTATAGAAAAAGCACTTGAAGATGCTAAAATATCAAAAACAGATGTTAGCAAAATTGTGATGGTTGGGGGACCTACAAGAATTCCACTAGTGAAAAAATTTGTTGGGGAAGTACTTGGTAAAGAACCTGAATCTGGAATAGATCCAATGGAAGCAGTGGCTATGGGTGCAGCAATTCAGGCTGGAATTATTGCTGGAGATGTAACTAGTGATATTGTATTACTTGACGTAACACCATTAACATTAGGAATTGAAACTTTGGGTGGAGTAAGAGAGCCATTAATTGAAAGAAATACAACTATTCCAACATCAAAAAGTAAAGTGTTCACTACTGCAGCAGATAATCAGACAGCAGTAACAATTCATGTAGTCCAAGGGGAAAGACCTATGGCAACTGATAATGTTTCATTAGGAAGCTTTAACCTTACAGATTTACCACCTGCACCTAGAGGAATTCCTCAAATTGAGGTAAAATTTGATATTGATGCAAATGGAATAATTAATGTAACTGCAAAAGATCTTGGTACTAAAAAAGAAGCTAAAATCACCATCTCCTCTAACTCAAAATTATCACCTGAAGAAATTGAAAAATTAAAAGAAGATGCAGAAAAATTCTCTGATGAAGATAAAAAGAAAAAAGAAAAAATAGATCTAAGAAATGAGGCTGAAAGTTTTATCTATACAGTTGAAAAACTTGTAAATCATGATCTTAAAGATAAAATTTCACAAGAACAAGGGATCAAAGTCACTGATGCTGTTAAAGAAGTAAAAGAATCTCTTGATAAGGAAATTGAGATTCTTAAACCAAAACTTGATACTTTAAAAACACTAGTAAACGAAATAACGACTGAACTTTACAAAAATTCTGCTCAGCCAAACACAGATCAACAAAACGCTGGAACTGATGGTCAACAAGATCAAGATGATACCCAGCAAAATACTGAATCATCTTCTGATGAAAACAAAAACTAACAAATTCCACCGTTTATACAGCAATTACAATTAAAGGATGATTTATGGCTGCAAAACGTGACTATTACGAGGTTTTAGGAGTCTCAAAAACATCCGCTTCTGATGAAATTAAGGCACAATATAGAAAATTAGCACTAAAATTTCATCCTGATCGTAATAAATCTGAAGAAGCTGGTGAACATTTTAAAGAAATTTCAGAGGCATATGCTGTTTTATCTGATCCTGAAAAAAGAAAGGTTTACGATCAACACGGTCACGCTGGTGTCGATGGAAGATATAGTAACGAAGATATTTTTCAAGGTGCAGGTAGCGACTTTAGTGATTTATTTGGAAGAAGCGGTGGGTTTGATTCTATTTTCGAATCAATCTTTGGTAGAACAGGAGGAACTAGCTATAGGCAACAAAGAGGTTCAGATATTCTATATCAAACTACCATCACTCTTGAAGATGTTCTTCATGGAAAAAAAATGGAGATTGATCTACAAAAAGAAATACAATGTGAAATATGTAACGGGTCTGGATGTAAACCTGGGACAAACAAGAATACATGCTCTACATGTAATGGTCAAGGTCAGGTACGTCAAAGCAGAAGTATGGGATTTGCATCATTTGTAACAGTAGTGCCTTGTTCAACATGTAGAGGACAAGGTTCAATCATCCAAACCCCTTGCAGCGAATGTAAAGGAAACGGTAAGAAAAAAGGCAGCAAAAAAATATCATTTGATATTCCTCCAGGTGTCGATAGCGGTGATTATACTGTTCCAGAAGAAGGCAACGAAATGCCAGGAGGAATAAACGGAGATCTAATTGTTAGAATTAGAGTACAAGCTCACCAAAAATTCAAGAGAGATGATATGGATATTTTTTATGATCAAGATGTATCTATGGTTGATGCCACTTTAGGGCGTGAAATTACTGTTCCAACTTTGGATGGAACTGAAAAAATTAAAGTGGAATCAGGTAGTCAACCAAATACAATCATAAAATTAAAAGGCAAAGGTTTGCCACGCATGAATTCAAAAAATAGAGGTGATCAATACATACGAATTGTTGTTAATATTCCCAAAAAACTCAGTAAGCATCAAAAAAATCTTTTAGATGAATTCCAAAAAGCAGATCAATAGGCAATAAAATTGAAAATAGCTTTAGATGTTGATGGTGTATTGGCAGATGTAATTGAATCATGGCTAATTTACAGTAATAAAATTAGAACTAGTATTTCTAAAGATGATATAACAAATTGGGATTTTTGGAAAAAATTCCAAATTAATAGATTTGATTTTTATGAAGAATTATCCACATGTTGGAAAAACTGGAATACAATTCCTCCAACTGAGGAAAACCTATCAGAAATTACAGAAAATCTTTCAAACATTGGACAAGTTGATATTGTTACAGCTAGGGAACTTGCAACTGATTCTTTTGTAAAAAATTGGCTTAAGCATCATGATATAACTTATCATAATTATGTCTCTGTAATTGATGGTCCTTTGAAAGCTGATTTAGATTATGATGTTTTTATTGATGATTCCCCATTAAATGCAATTAAATTTTTAGAACGGAAAAAGAATGTTTTATTATACTCTCAACCATGGAATCAAAACATTTCTAATCCCAACATCCAAAGAATTTTTACATTATCAGAAGCTGTTGAAAGATTGAAATTATAATTTAGTATCTTTGATTAATTTTCTTATTGTAACTTGATGACCACTTCGTATATGATTTATGTGATGAGTATTTGCTATTTCTTTAATTTTATCGTCACTGTAGAATTTTATGTTATAACGCCCTAGAATCTTTTTACAATTACTACAATAAATCTCTCTAAATTCCATTTTCTATGTAATTTGTTAATCCGATGTATTTTAACTAAAATAGTATAATAAAGAAACTTATTCAGGATTTTCAAAATTCACATTGCGGGAGTCGCCCAGCCTGGTCAAAGGCGTAAGGTTCAGATCCTTATCTTCTAGGAGTTCGTGGGTTCAAATCCCACTTCCCGCATAAAATCAGATACTTGCTAATTTTTTCTTTATATTTTTTAAAAGAAGATTATTTATCATTTCACCAGATGCTTTACCTCTTAATTTCTTCATAGCAATCCCCATAAGTGGTCCTACAGCTCGTTCTTTTTGATTTTTAACAATTTCTTGATTTGTTTCAACTATTTCTGCAATGATTTTTTCCAAATCTAACTCATTTACAACTTCAATCGAAGTATTTTTCATTGCCTCTTCAGTAGTTTTGGCTTTTCCAGCCATAATATTTTCAAAAATAATCTCAATTGATTCTTTGGCAATTCCTCCTATTTCTAATAATTCAAATGATTTTACAATATCCTCATTTTGCAATAAATTAGAATTCAGTCCATTTCTTTCTAAATTAGTAATTGTAGAACAAAGTATTGATGCAACAAATGTGGGATTACATTTAGTTTTTTCAACAATTTTTTCAAACAATTCAATATACCGTGAATCAAAAATTTGTTCTGCAAGTTGTTCATTAATTTCATATTTTATCTGTAATTCTTTGATTGATTCATCCCATGATTTTGGTATGTTTTTTCTTGCATCCTCTAATTCTTTTTTTGAGATTAATATTGGAGGAATATCTGTCTCAGGATACATTCTTGCTGCACCAGGTCTAGGTCTTAGAAATTTTGTCTCACCTATCTGAGTAGCTAATCGTGTATCAATTGGTATGCCTTTATTTTTAATATGTTCAATTCTAAAAATTATTTGATCAACAATGGTATCAATCATTTCAAATGGAATAGCTAAAACTAAAAATGCATCATTTTGATCAAGTTTTAAAAATTCTTTCAAATTTTCTATGTCTCTTTTTTCAATTCCATAATTTGGTAACTCATCTGAATGAAAAACCCCACCTAAACCAAAAAATCTCACTAATTCTGCTACTTCTTTTCCTAACCGTATTCCTTCATAAGGTGAATATCCAAACATACCTCTCATATTTTTAAAGATTATTGTAACAATCTCCTGATTTTTCTTTATAGCATTTTGAATGATTTTTGATTCACATTTTTTAAACTGCTCTGTGACTAATCTTCTGTCCTCATTATTATGGCTCCACTCTATCTCTTGTAATTTTTTTGAAATTTTTAGTAATCCGTGTTGTCTTTTAGCCTCATATTCTACTACTTTTTCTAATTGTTCTAACTGCTGAACGCCTTTTACCTCAATTACAACTCCCCCATCATTAATTGAAACATTCACATCTTGTCTAATCGAACCTAATCCTCTCTTTACTTTCTTAGTACTCCTCAAAATTCTTCCTAACTCTAAAGCAATTGTTTTGATTTGTTGTGGTTCTACTTCAAATGGTTCAGTTGCAATTTCAATTAATGGTATTCCTAAACGCTCTAATCCAAATTTTCTTGTAGAACCCTCATCTCCTAAATTTTTTGCAGCATCTTCTTCTAGACATATGGATTGAATTCCAATATTTTTTCCGTCAACTTCAAAATTACCCCCTTGTGAAATTAACATAGTACGTTGGAATCCAGTTGTATTAGATCCGTCAACAACTGTTTTTCTCATAG
Organism: Nitrosarchaeum sp.; assembly: GCA_018334095.1. Classification (GTDB taxonomy): domain Archaea; phylum Thermoproteota; class Nitrososphaeria; order Nitrososphaerales; family Nitrosopumilaceae; genus Nitrosarchaeum. Next base: position 5,720 of record JAGXTE010000002.1, on the reverse strand, counting down.
GATAAATTTCACTAAAAATATTTGATTTTAATGTTGAAGCAATAATTAATACAATTTTTTTGGCATCATTATCTAATTCATGTGGTGGTTCTTCATCTTGTTCTACTAGACAACTACTTTCTGGATTAGCGTAATACATTATTGTTTTTGATTTAGATTTTTCAAATAATGCGGCAGGATCATATTCACCTAATTCACTTTTTGATGCTCTTAATCTCCTCATAAATTTTATAAAATATTCATCAGACTCTAATGGCATACAATTACAAAATAACTTCTTATTAGTTGCTAGTTGCTGATGAATTTCAAGACCTACTTTTACTCCAACGTCATTTATGGAAAATTCTGACACTGTCATCCCTCTAATCTGATAACTCTGATGCAATATTTTCAAGCATAATTTTCCTTATTTCATCTCTATCTTGAAAATTTCCTATTGCCCACATTGTTTTTACTAGAGCTACCTCGGGAATCATGTTTTCTAATGGAATTATGCCTAAATCAAGTAGATCCCTACCGCTTTCATATACTGTCATTCTCACTCTACCATCAATACATTGAGAAGTCATGCCAAGGAAAATTCCTTTTTCATTTGCTTTTTTTACATTATCATACATTATTTTTCCAATATGTCCTAATCCAGTACCTTCAAAAATTATTCCACTATAATTCATTTCAATAATTTTTTCCAAGAGACTAGGATCATATCCTGGATGATACTTGATTAGCGCTACTTTTGTATTGATCTTAATTCTTGGCTGAAATTCTTTTACTTTAAAAAAATCATTCTTTGTATTTCTTTGAATTTGTTCATCTACAATAATAAATGCTGGATCATTTCCAATAGTTTGAAATGCACCTCTTTTGCTAGTGTGGTTTTTTCTAACTCTTGTTCCAAAATGACACGCAATTGTTTCATCACTTTCATCTTGATGCATTACAATATAGATCCCATTTGTTTTACAACCTATCAAAAATTTTACTGCACCGATCAAATTTAGAGCCGCATCTGAAGAAGCACGATCCGAAGATCTTTGTGAACCTACAAGCGCAATTGGAATAGGAAATCCCGCAAGTGCAAATGAAAGAAATGATGATGTATAATGCATTGTATCTGTTCCATGCGCAATTATTATTCCTGAATAATCTGAGGTTGCATACTCTTTTAATTTCTCAGCAATTTTTAACCAATGTTCTGGCATTATGTTTTCTGAATATTCTGAAAATAATACATTTGTATCCACATTTGCAATTTTAGAAAGTTCTGGGACTGATGAATTAAGTTCATCTGCACTTAATACTGGTGTTACTGCACCTGTTCTATAATCTACCTTACTTGCAATTGTTCCACCTGTGGATAATAATAGAATTTTTGGCAAACTCGTATTTTTTTCAACATTTCCTATTTTTTCAATATTTTTTTTAGGACTTGATATTATCTCTATTTTTTTGATCTTTTCTATTTCTAATCCAATATTATATCCACTTTTTAATTTGAGAACCAAATGTTTATCGTCACTGTGTTCATACCTGGGCATAACTATTCCCAAATATGTCAAATCAGCTAAAATCTTGACTGAATCACCAACATTGATTTTATTAATTTTTAAAAATTCTAATGATTTACCAGTATATCCTCTAAATTCTGACATTTACGAGAGTTGGTATGCCTATTTAATAAAAACTACCTGTAATAGGAAGCAACTAGTTTTTCACCTATCTTGAGGTTCTTTTGTTCTCTTACTTTCTTTACTGCTGCTTCAAAGTGTTTCATAGTAACTTTAGCATCTCCAGAACTCTTCTCTATGTCTTTGACATCTGGATGTGCATCTAAAAATTCATGAATTACAAGTGATACTGCAGTATTTGCAATTGCAGCAGTATCTGCACCACTTAAACCATCTGTCAATTCTGCAATTTTATCAATGTCTACACGTTGTGGATCATTTGGATTATCATTGATTGGTATTTTTTCGGCATTAATTTTTAAAATCATCTTTCTACTCTCTTTGTCTGGTAATGGTATCTGAATAATTTTATCAAATCTACCTGGTCTTAGTAATGCTGGATCAATCATATCCGGTCTGTTAGTAGCTGCTAAAACAACTACTCCATGCATATTTTCCATACCGTCTAATTCTGTAAGTAATTGACTGACTACTCTTTCAGTAACAGCTGTTTCACCCCCTGCTCCTCTAATTGGTGCAATTGAATCAATTTCATCAAAGAATACAACACATGGTGAAGCTTGTCTTGCTCTTCTAAAAATTTCTCTTATTCCACGTTCAGATTCTCCAACCCATTTTGATAATAATTCAGGACCTCTAACTGAAACAAAGTTTGCTTCACTTTGAGTTGCAACTGCTTTAGCTAATAGCGTTTTACCGGTACCGCTTGGACCATGAAGTAAAATTCCTCTTGGCATTTTATGTCCTAACTTGTCATATAGGCCTGGATATTTCATTGGCCATTCTACTGCTTCTTGTAGTTCACGTTTTACGTCTTCCAAACCGCCCACCTCTTCCCATTTTACATCTGGATTTTCTATGAAAACTTCCCTCATTCCAGATGGAGTGACTTCAATCAATGCTTTCTGGAAATCTTCATTATTTACAATCAATTTATCCAAAGTCTCTGGAGGAAGTTTTTCTTCTTCCATGTTAAGCTCAGGTAGTAATCTTCTCAAGCATTTCATTGCTGCTTCTTTACAAAGATACTCTAAATCTGCTCCAACATATCCATGACTGACACTTGATATTTTTTCAACATTAACATCATCAGATAATGGCATGTTTCTACTATGTATGGCAAGAATGTCTTTTCTTCCTTTTTTATCTGGAACTTTAATCTCTATTTCTCTGTCAAATCTACCTGGTCTTCTAAGTGCAGGATCTATTGCATTTGGTCTGTTTGTAGCTGCAATTACGATAACTTTTCCTCGTGCTTCTAATCCATCCATTAATGATAACATTTGTGATACAACTCTTCTTTCTACTTCACCAGTTACTTCTTCTCTTTTTGGAGCAATAGAATCAATTTCATCTACAAATATTATTGATGGAGCTTTTTCTCTAGCTTCTTTGAAAATCTCTCTTAGTCTAGCTTCACTTTCTCCATAAAACTTACTCATAATTTCTGGACCGGAAATACTAATGAAATGAGCTTGACTTTCATTTGCAACTGCTTTTGCAAGTAGAGTTTTTCCTGTTCCAGGTGGACCATATAATAAAACACCTTTTGGGGCTTCAATTCCTAATTTCTCAAAAATTTCTGGATGTCTTAATGGCAATTCTATCATCTCTCTTACTTTCTTTATTTCATCAGTTAAACCACCAATGTCCTCATAGGTTACTTGAGGTACTCCTCGTAATGTTTCACCCTTTTCTGCAATATGGAAAACAGTTTTCTGGGTGACTAAAACTGCGTCTGCTGCTGGTGTTACTCCAATCACTTGAAAAGTTAAACGTCCGCCAAAATATGGTACCATCACATTATCTCCTTTAATCAAAGGAACGCTTTCTAGAGCATCTGCGAGATAACGCTCATCAATTGGAGGTATTGCTTCAAGTGGTGCAACTACAACTTTTTCAGCAGCGACTGCTTTGATCTTTCTTACAGTAATAGTATCACCTATAGCAATTCCTGAATTATTACGACCCAATCCGTCAATTCTGATAATTCCTTTTCCCTCATCAGATGGATAAAGTGGAAGACATTTTGCAACGGTTCTTCTTTTACCTTTAATCTCAATAACATCGCCAGTAGATGCGTTTAATGTATCCATAGAATCATAATCGATTCTTGCAACACCACGACCTACATCCCGTGTATACGCTTCTAGAACTTTAAGAGAAAGTGCATTCTGGCTCATATTACAAACTCTGTTGTCTAATTTTTATATCTTTGTGGTAATTTTAGCAAAATACATGGGTAAAATCACAAGCTTAAAATCCTTAATGAATGGGAATCGATCTACTTGGGTAAGAGACCATTAGTAAGAAGACGTGGCCGTGGAGGATTTCAATTTAGATCTACTTCTACTGGTAAAGTAGGCAGTAAAGCAAAATATCCACGTTTTTCACTATCTGAGCAACATGAAGGTTTGGTAATTGATCTAGTACATGAGCGTGGTAGAGAAGCACCACTAGCTAAAATACGATTTGAAGATGGCTCAGTATCATTTATGCCTGCAGTTCTAGGTACTAAAGTAGGCGAAACTTTCCAATTTGGATTAAAATCAAAAATTGAAAAAGGAAACGTAATCAGTGTTCAAAACATTCCTGATGGAACTATTGTCTGTAATGTCGAAAAACATTTTGGTGATGGCGGTGCTATAGTAAAGTCAGCAGGAACAAATGCAACTATCTTCTCTCACGGTGAAGAGGGAGTTACAATAAAACTACCATCTGGAAAATTCACTACACTTAATCCAAAGAACAGAGCTATGATTGGAACTCTGGCAGGAGGTGGAGCTAGCGAACGATTCTTTATGAGCGCAGGTAACAAATGGCGTAGTTTTAGAGCTAAAGGAAAAAAATTCCCTATAGTAAGAGGTGTAGCACAAGCAGCTTATGTACACCCACACGGTGGTGGAAGACACCAACACGTTGGACAAAGTTCTACTGTCTCTCGAGATGCTCCTCCTGGAGCTAAAGTAGGTAGCATTGCTGCAAGAAAAACTGGTAGGGCCAGAATTAAAGAAAGAAAGTAATAATCTAATTTTTCTTACCTAAAATTGATTAATACCTGATTGAAATAATTTTTTGTATGTCAAAGCAAAGAATTAGAATTTTTGTAAAAGGTAAAGTTCAAGGCGTATTTTTTCGTCAAGCTCTTAAAGTAATGGCTAAAAAAAATGATGTTTTTGGTTGGGTAAAAAATCTCAAAGATGGCCGAGTTGAAGCTGTACTTGAAGGAGATGAAGAAAAAGTAAATAGACTAATTGAATGGTCTCATGGAGGACCAGCAAATGCAAGAGTTGAAGATGTTAAAATTATAAATGAAAAATTTATTGGGGAATTTTCAAAATTTGATGTATTGTACTAGTTAATTGTTTCAAAAGCATTTTTTATAATCTCTTTTAGTTCTGTTATTTCTTGTCCTGTTTTGATTTGTAGAATTTGGGGAGTCTCTTTTCTGCTTTTTTGAATTTTAATTATAATGCCTTCTCTTTCTGGCTCTATATCTACAAACCATCTAAACGTCATAGATTTTCCAAAAACAACTCTATGCATTCTGATGTCTTCAACTACATTTTCTCCTAAAGAAAGACAGAATTTCCTTATAGAATCAAATAGTGGCTGTACTCCAATTGGAATTTGTTTTTTAAAATCACTATAATCTCTTTTTGTTCCAAAAGAAATTATTCCATCCATGATGACTAAAATTTAATTTTAATTATAAAGGTAGTAGATCTGTTGGTTCCAGTCTAGACGGATAGCCCCATTTCAAGGCATACAAGATCCGCCACGTAGACGAGGAAGCGTGGATGCTCCACCTTAGGATTGCTCCCTCCCGGACCTCATCCCTTTCGATAGTTCGGACTTAGACGTTATCCCTTCGGATAATTCTGGTCCTGCAACCACCCGCCTCGGCGTGATTTCATTTCCGCACACCAAGCGGGAATTACCTATCTAGAGATTTACCCAACAGTTACTGATCTCTGCGTATAGCCGGTTTCAGAATAGGGCACGGCTGGCACCCCAATCCTACCTACTACC
>JAGXTE010000001.1 GCA_018334095.1 Nitrosarchaeum sp. | reverse complement strand
TACCATAAAGTGTATGATTTGTTTGCCTACTTATTTCTTGAGACCTATGGTTAAGGAATATATCCTTTAACAACTGACTTGTAATGTGTTAGATCAACTCATATCTGAATCAAAGGCTCTGGATAGAGCAATTTCTGGTGAAGAGCTAACATATGATGATGGCATTGAATTGATGAATTATGATAATTTGCACGTATTAGGTGCAGTTGCAGACATTACAAGAAAAAAATTAGTTGGCGATACAGTAACATTTGCCGCATCATATTACATGAATTACACAAATGTTTGCGCAGCTAGCTGTCAAATGTGTGCATTTTATAGAAAAGATGGAGCAGAAGACGCATACACACTAACCCCAGAGCAAATAGAACAACGCGTTGGAATTGCCAAATCAATGGGTGCAACCGAAGTTCACATCGTAGGTGGATTCCATCCTACACTTCCTTTAGAATATTATGAAGACATGATGAGAGTTATCAAGAAAAACCATCCTCAGTTAAACATCAAAGCATTAACTGCTGCTGAGATTTTCTTTTTGTCCAAACTTACAAAAAATTCTGTTAAGGAAGTCCTTTCCCGTCTTAAGTCTGCGGGTCTTGATTCTATGCCGGGAGGAGGCGCTGAACTATTCCATCCTGAAATTAGAGGCAAAATTGTTCGAGGTAAATGCACTGGACAGGAATTCCTAGATACTATAGAGCAAGCCCATAACCTTGGAATCAAAAGTAATGTAACTATGCTTTATGGTCATATTGAAAAGCCATCACATATCATTGATCATCTGATAAAAATTCGTGAATTGCAAAAAAAGACAAATGGATTTATCACTTTGATTCCGCTAAAATTTAGTTTAGATAATACCGAACTTGAGCAGCAACATCTTGTTAATCATGAATGCTCTTCTGTATATGATTTGAGAATTATTGCATTGTCTAGATTGATGCTTGCAAATGTTTTGAACAATATCTCTGTATACTGGGTAGCGTATGGCAAGAAACTAGCACAGGTTGCACTGTCTAATGGTGGAAATGACCTAGTAGGAACTGCGTTCTCTGAGGAGATTTACCGTGCAGCTGGAAAACCTACAACATCATCTGTTGAAGAGTTAGCTACTACTGTAAAAGAGATTGGACGAAACCCTGCGCAACGTGACAGCTTTTTTAATGTTATAAGAAAATTCTAGTTTATCTAAAGTGTTTTTTTATCGATTCAACTTTGTCTGCCATTTTTACTTGTTTGTCTTTTCTTGAATCAATCTTTAAAATAACTTCTACTCTATTTACTCCCAGATTGTGAACCACTTCCATGATTGTTTTACTTGCTTCGTAAATCTTGTCAATGCTTTCTGATTCCAAAACTGTTCCCATGGGATTGATTTCATATTTTATTTCCTTTATGTCTTGGATTGCTTCTATCCCTTTAGCAACGTAAAAACTCACACTGGTCTCACCTGTCCCAATTGGATAAACGCTAATCTCTGCATGAATCAATGTTTTATGATAATAATTTTGGAATTAAAATGTTTGAAGTTTATGAGGCTGGCTTTTTTTCTTCCTTTTTGATATTTCCTTTGTTTTTTCTTCTTGCTCCAAAACTAATTAAAATTAGCAAAAACCCTACACCGATTAAAATTCCTGCTAGTGCGGTCATGTCTTGATTTTCTTGTTGCTTTGTCAGCAAATCAACAATCTCTTCTTCGCTCATTCCCGATTGCCCTGCAGGCATTGTAGCATTGAGGTTTACAACAATGATGACTCCGATTATCACTATTGCAATTCCTACTGCAAATATTTTTTTATCTATTAACATCTTTTCAATAAAAGTTAATTTTTATCATATATTAGGTAATTGGATAGTTTATGATTTTGCTATCTGTATTTTTAATTAAATTAATCTGGGGACGAAAATGTAAATGATGGCAATAATCTCCATTCTTCCAAAAATCATTAGAAATGAGAAAATCATTTTGGCATTAGGATCAGTATCGATGTCAATTATCCCCGTTGATAGTCCTCCAGTCGTGATTATCCCTGTAGATTCTAAAAATGCATCTTGGAAATTCACTTCATATGCATATGTCATGTATATTGCAGTAGCTGACGCAATTAACGGAAAGAGTGCAATTATAATTATTGTTGAAGTTAGCTCTTTTTTTACCTGTGGAGTTAATTCCGAACGTAATTTTTTATTTACTAATTTTTTAATATCTCTTAAATGCATTAATCTGAATATCTTGATTCCACCGGCAGTTGAAAATCCACAACCTCCGATGAACATCAAGATGATCAAAATCACATGTGCTGGCACATTAAATGTGGATAAATCATCCATCTGAAATCCTGCTGTAGTGCTAGCTGATACTGTGTAAAATATACCTGTCAGAGGGTCCAATCCACTGAGTCCTATAAACAAAAGTATGGCACTGCCTAGAATTGTAAAATATACTAAAACTTCTTTTCCAAGTTTTGGTGCCAAGAACTTCTTTTTTACTAATGCATAGTGAAAAGTAAATGGGAGTGCGCCTAGTATCATACCTCCAATCAAAGTTAATTTTTCTTGCCATATCAGATTGTCAAGAATTGTTGAATTTGGAACGAACCCTCCTGTTGCTATCGTACTCATAGCTAATGAAAAATTATCAATGATATTTCTTTCCCCAAATAGATATAACAAAATTGCAACAATGAAAATGTACAGGATGAAAATTATAGTTATGGTTGCAAATAATTCCCTCATATGCAGTGTTCTTCCAGAAATAAAACCTCGCATGGACTGTAGCTTTGATTCTGGATAAAATGCTGTAATTATCAAGTAGATGAAACTCATTCCTCCTACAAGCTGTGTGAAACTTCGATAAAATGTAAAACTTTGAGGAAGGTCTTCTGGATAGTCAAATAGTGAAATTCCTCCAGTGGTAAATCCAGCTGCACTTGAAAAAAATGCACTAGCAAATACCTCATAGCTTGATCCTTCATATGGAATGATGTACAGATATGGTATAGTTCCAAACAATGTCAGGACTAAAAGACTTGAGACTACAAGTATGGATGCCTGGTGAAGATTAAGACTTGCCTTTTCACCATATGAGTTCAGAAAGAATCCTACGACCAATAGCAAAACTGTTGTGAGATAAATTCCTGTAGCAGTTACAGTTTCTCCTAGTATTGTTGATAAAATTGCAGGTACAATAAGCAAAACACCTGCAAATTGCAACACAAAACCCAGATTTCCTAATATTGCCTTTACTGGCGGACTGAAAAGTCTAGGCGCAGTAGCTGTTGCATCTCTAATTACATTTGCAATGGTTCCTTGATAGATAATCCCGATAACTTCATTTTTCTTTGTTACAATTGGAAGTTTTCGAATATCATGATCTCGCATTTTGTGTAATGCATCTTGAAGAGTTGACTTTTCATTAATTGTGATTAGTGGCGTCGCCATTATCTCTTTTAAAAATGTAAATTCTGCATTTACTGAAGTGTCCCCTACTTTGTTAATGATGTCCTCATCAGTTACGATTCCTATTGGTTTGTTATCGTCATCAATTACAATAATGTCGTCTCTTTCATGATGCTGGAGTAATCTTGCAGCTTCTCTTGTGTGAGTGTTTTGATTTAACATCAACACATCTTTGTTCATGTAAGCGGTAACGTATTTTGTTAGAACATAAGATATTGATCGTTCCGGATTAGTTGACATCAAGCATTCTGTATTATTTGACATTAAATAATTTGGGGTCAGTAATTTTAGATCTTTGAAACGATGTGCAAATTTAGATCGATTCTTTTCTAATCTATTGGCCTAACTCAAAATACGTCGTGGATAGTTTTACGCATAAAACCCATCCATTTGTCTAATCTGTAATGTCTTTTACTATTTTTCTTTTAGTGCAAGTTTGTACTCTTTGTATTCCGTTATTGATTCATTGAGATTTTTTAGAGCCGTCTCGTCGTCAAAGTCTTTTTCCTTTAGATCATCAAAACAATTTAGAATGCTCTCTTTTAGAACTAGAATCATTCTTTTATCGTCACAATGCATACTGTTAGTTGTCTGCGTTAAATTTATGCTTGTTCAATTAGAAAATCCGTTTATCAAATTGCAAGTGTGATGATAATTACTATGATGCTTCCTATCAGACCAATCAGTGCAAGTTTGCTATTTTTGGTCCATCCTTTTTTTACTGATACAATTCCCATTTTTTTCCTTCAATTCGACTAAAATTAAACCTTGGTTCAAAAACAACCTTGTCAACCAATTATTCTCTTTATGCAGAAGATTCTATTCTATTAATCGTACTTTTGATGATGGTTTTAGTGTCTCTCCAAATGAATATGGGGGTTTTGGAATTACAGGCAAGACTGAGACGTTCTCTCCTATCATTTTTTGAATGTCCTTGTCGTAAACTGACAGTGTTTTACAACTTGGACAAAACCATCCACGGCCTTTTATGAAGCTGCAACACTCAATAATTATTTTAAAGCCACAAGCAGGACACTTTCCTGGCTCCTTATCGATATATTTCACATACTCAAAGACTATGCGTTCTACGCTCATGATACTAGATCAAAGCCACTGATTTTTTAAATTATGTGTTGATTGATTAGACTTGCAAGTAGTATTCTTGATATCTGCTCTTAATTGAGAAAGGGTTTATCAGGCGTCAATGCGTTATTTAAATGACTTTTCTATGCGGGCAATTTACAAAAAAGAGACTCATGAGGATCCTGAATCTGAAAATAACACTTATTCTAATTTTACATTAAATCGAGATACACAATTTTGTTGTGAGCAATTCAAAACTTTATGCAAAAAATTTACTGTTTGGAATTACGAACAAGGGAAATTTGCAATAGTGGATAAAATTACATATGAAGGACATTCAGTACAACCAATTGATTTTTGTCCATTTTGCGGTGAAAAAATAGAATATGAAGATGAAAACAATCCTAAAAAAATAAAGAAAAAGAAAGTAAAGGAATTCTAAATAATTTTGTTACTTGTAGATGATATTCTTTATTGACAGCTTGCGTTTTGATTGCTAACTAGTTTTGGTGCTTCTGAATTTCCCCATTTAATTTTGCCCCATAATCTTTCATGGAAATAATAGATTATCGTTGCTAAGACGTTGAAAATTATTGTTATGAATGAGGTTTCATAGATGTTGTTAGTTGAAAACCATAGTAAAGTAAACAACAGAACTGTGATTGACCCTCTGTATAGTGCTGTCTTGGTCAGAGTTCTTTTTTTTACTATCCATGTATTCTATTTGATTGATATGATAATCAGGTTGGTGTTGTATTCTAATGCATACGTCTCCTTTTAAGATTGAATTAAAGCGATTCAAAAGTATGTTTTTGTAATGTATTTTTAATGAATTTTAAAAAACCCACAGTTCTAATTTGGAACACTTAGGCTATCTCTTTTTGAACTAAGATTGACTGCTACATCTTCTTTGAGTTTTTCAAAGAATTTTTCAATCATTCCTAATCCTGCTACGATTCTTGGGGCGTTTGTTTTTGCAAACTCTAATTTTTCAGCCTGTGTTTTTGGTTTCTGTTTCTGATAATTTTCATAAACTTTTACACCATCATAGTCCACATATGCTATTCTTGCACTATAATCGGTTCTTTCTAATACGAGACTGTCTCCACCCACGATTGCTGTGTGATACGGATGAACAATTAATGCCTCTGATAGCTTTTGTGATGTGTTGATCTTCATTGCTTGTAATTCTGGTGCATAGTGATTAAAATCTGCTAAAAGATAAAACGTTGCTTCAGGTTTTGTGACCTTTATTCCTTCAATCTTTGATAATTCATTGTAAACATATTCTCCCATAATTTTGTGAATGTCTCTTGTAATTTCAAAATACTCGTTAATCTCATCACTAATTTCAAACCCTTTAACTGCTGCATATTGAATTGGAGTTGATACTGCAGTATACTCTGTGGCAAGTATTTTTTTAAATTGTATTTTAAGATCTAATGCATGTTGTGGAAATATCACATACCCCAATCTGTATCCTCCTGCTGCATGTGATTTTGATAATCCGTTTGTAACAAATGTTCCTTCAGGATAAATTTTTCCCATGCTGACAAATTTTGTAAAGTCATAAGTTGTCTGTGCATAAATTTCATCAGAAATAACTGCAATTGATTGTTCTCTGCATACATCTGCAATCTCTTCTAGCTCTAATCTGTTGTAAAGTAATCCCGTTGGATTGTTTGGATTGTTTAGTATCAGGACCTTTTGTCTGTCATGTAGTCTTAGAGCAAGTTTTCTAAGATCACTTGGCGAAATTTTTTGATTTGCTTGTGTTGGCAGCATGTGGAAATTTTTCTTTAACAATCTAATTTGAGGTAAATATCCAAGCCAAGCAGGTGTTGGTAAAATTACTGTTCCATGTAAAATTTCAAGTAAATTAAATATCAGCTCTTTTGTTCCTGGCCCTACATAGATCCTCTTTGGGTCGATATCCATTGAAAAATAATGCTTGTTGTATTTTGCAATTGCTTCTCTTAACTCAGGAATTCCTTGAACTGCAGCGTATGCTCCTTTACCTGCATTTTTTATCAACGCATCTTGCATAATTTTTGGTACGGGAAATGGGGATTGACCAAACGCAAATCCATAAAATCCAAAACTACATTCTGAATGAGGACAGTCTGAGTGAAATTCCTGCAAAAACGTGTTTAATTTTAGATTTTCAGGTAATTCAATATCTTCAACTTGTTGGTCTACGACAAATCTCATACTTGGTATATTTTTTACTCAAATATTAGTGTCATTGGTATTTTCATTAAATTTATGGTAATTTATTAAAATTATAATCTTGTTTTTTTGATTTTTTATTTTTATTACATGAAAATAATATTTAATTTGTATCTAAAAATTATAAAATATTTTTTAGAATTTATTTTACAAATGATTTAAACTCTAAAATCCTTCTGGAGGTTTTTGAACAAACACATTACAAACAAGCGCATCTGTCTTTGTGTCTCGATATTGTACATTGCATGAGACAAATTTTCCTGTTAATGCCATCTCCAAATCTACTTTTGTTGTTTCCTTGTATTCTGGCTCGTCTGGATTGTCAATCTTTGCAATGATTATTCTTTCAGTCTTTGCATATTCATCTTTGTTGTCTTTACGAAAATGTGTAACGAGCATCTCAAATGTGTTATTTGATAGACAACCAATCACAGGTCCTCCTATTCCGTCTCCCATTGTATTATGAAATTTTTTGTAATATAATTACTTGATGGCTATGCTGAGTTCAAACTCTGGCACCAGATTTTTTTGTTTTGCCATCTCAAAGAGTCTTCTAATCGACTCTTCTCCCTTATCGCCCATGTTTATGGTAACTTTGTTTACATACATTTTTACAAATTTTTCAATTAGATCTTTTGGTTTTCCTCGACTGTACTGCATTGCATAATTTAATGCATCGTCTAGATTATCTAATCCGTATTGAATTGATTCTTGCAGATATAGGTCAAACTTGTGAATAGTATCCATTCCCAAGCTTGTCTTCATAACGTTAATCCCTAATGGCACTGGCAGTCCTTTGGTTTCTTTATCCCACCATTCTCCAACGTCAACGATTTTGAGGTTTCCTTCTTGTTGATATGATAGTTGGGTCTCGTGAATTACCAACCCTGCATCTACTTTTCCGTCTCTTACTGCCTCTGGAATATCACTAAAGTTCATTTCAACATAATCAAACTTGCCTATCATAAGTTGAAGTAACAAAAATGCTGATGTCATTTTTCCCGGTATTGCAATTTTACCTTTTTTAATTTCATCTAGTGTCATTTCCTTTTTTGCGGTAACTATCGGACCATATCCTATTCCAAAACTTCCACCGCTTCTCAAAATAGTATATCCTGGAATGTAAGCACATGCATGAACAGAAACTGCAGTAACATCAAGCTCTGGGTTGGTTGCTTTTTTGTTTAGTTTTTCAATGTCTTCAATGACATGTTTTACTGTAAAGTCTGGTGATTCAACTTTGCCTGTAAACATTCCATAAAACATGAATGCGTCATCTGAATCCGGAGTGTGTCCTACAGAAATTTCCACATTTTATTCCTTAATCGTCGTTATAAAAATCAAAACTAGATCGTTTTTCTAATATGTGGCAATTGTTTTACAATTTTTGTGAAAACAATAGCAGCATATGAAAAAGATATTTTTAATCAAATCAAGTTTTTAGAGACATTTTGCCCACAAAAACCTCTTTTAAAATCACAGCAAAAAAATGTCCTCTTTTCTGGCACTGGCGATTCTTTTGTATCTGCAATGCTAGCAGAGATATTTTCTGATTATCAAGTACGGTCATTTGATCCACTTGATTTGCTAAAAAACAAAACCATTGCAAAAAATAAAACCGTCTATTTTGTTTCAGTATCTGGAAATACAATCTCAAATATCAAAGCTGCAAAAATAGCCAAAAAATCAATTGCCATCACTTCAAAACCTCAAAGCAAACTGGCAAAAGCATGCAATAATTCCATAATGATGAAATCTCTTACCTCTGATGTCTTTACTGCAGGAAGCATCACCTTTTTGGAAACTGCCTTGACTTGTATCTCACTTGTTACACCTGTGTCTATCTCAAAAAATCCACAAATCTTCAAAAAGGCATTTTCTGATGCAAAAAAATCAAAGATTGGAAAGCGAATTTTTGTTTTGGGTTCAGAACACACGTATCCGATAGCGATGTATTGTGCTGCAAAGTTTTATGAGATTTTAGGATATGATGTTCATTTTCAGAGAATAGAGCAATTTTCACATATGGAATTGTTTTGTATCAATAAAGGCGATACTGTGATAATTTTTGATGAAAAAAATTTTCACAACAAACAACTTGCAAAAAATTTGAAAAGTGTCGGATTAAATGTAATTCATCCTACTTTTGAATCAAAAGACAAGATTTCTCAGTTTCTTTACTATGTGTATTTGTCTCAATTATTTCCTCTTTTTGAGGCTAAAAAGCGAGGAAAAAAAGAATGTCATTTTATTTTAGCAAAAAAATTTCGTAACGCAAGTAATCAAATGATCTACTGATCTTGCTCATAAGATTTAATATCTGAATAATCAATTTTTGTATAATTGATAAATCATTTAAAATTCAAACGTGTTTACTAATATGAGTAAAACAATATCTCCTTCTAAATCTAGATATCTATTACCAATCTTGATAGGATTAGGTATTATCTTTGGTACAGTTGTTGCATACTTGCAAATATCTGATTATCAACAGCAACTATCTCAATCATACAAAAATGAAATTGGCAGAATCTTAGAAGGAGTTATAGACAGACGAGAAAGTCGTTTACAGACAATTAGCAATAGCATGATTGGTTTTTTTGAAGGTTCTACAGAAGTAACTCCATACGAGTTTGAAGTTTTTTCTGATAGGATTTTTAGTTCCAATCCTGAATTAGTAAATATTAGTATACTTGATGACAATCAAACGATACTTTATTCGTCCCCACAATCTGAGATGATAGGAAAAAATTTTGACATTTTATTTCCGTCCCATCCAACCCAAATAAATGGCATAAAAACAATGAATCTTGAATTTCCTCTGAGTGATCTTCGTAAAATAATAATCTCTGTCCCATTTGACTATTTTATTTCTGCTGATACCATTCCTAGTCAAAACTTTAAGCTAATCCTATTCAGCCCCTTTGACAATAATCTGAGATTATATCAAATATTCAACAATAACGGAATATTTGAAACCGATAATGTAGAGTTCTCAGAAAAAGAATTAGAAAACAGCATTGAAGTTAATGTTAAAACAAACCTGCATGGTCATACAATAAAGCAAAAATATGTTTTAAAATACTTGATTTGGAATGATATTTTTGAACCAAATAACACTTTTACCAATGTATTTCTAATAATCGGAATTGTTGCTTCAGGAATAATTCCAATTATAATTTATAGAACAAATAATGTCTTGAGACAAAAAAATCTTGAACTAGAACAAATTAAAAAATCAAAAGACGAGTTTGTCACAATGATTATTCATGACTTGAAAAATCCACTAGTTCCAATTTTGTCTGTTTCAGACATATTACTTTCAAATATGCTTGGAGACTTGAACTCTAAACAGGCAGATAGAATCAAAATTATAAAATCAAGTGCCATGTCGCTACAGAATCTAATTCAGGACTTGTTGGATTCACAAAAAGCAGAACTTGGTAAACTTCATCTAAACTTATCAAAAAATAATCTATCTGAAATTCTTCAAAACACGCTAAATAAATTCAAGATGGATATGGACAAAAAAGAAGTTCTTGTTGAAACAAATATTGTAAATGATGTTTCATGTATTTGTGATAAAATACGCATAGAACAAGTAATCTCAAATCTGTTGTTCAACTCTCTAGATTTTGTTTCAGAAAAAATAGGTAAAATTTCTGTCTCATTAGAATCAAATAATCATACAGCCAAAATTATAATACAGGACAATGGCTTAGGAATAGAAAAAGATCAATTAGACAAGTTGTTTGTAAAATTTTATCAGATCAAAAACAATACGATACGACACTATGGGGGATCTGGATTGGGACTAGCAGTAAGCAATGAAATTATTACTCTTCATGGAGGAAAAATATGGGCAGAGTCCGCTGGAATTGGAAAAGGCTCTACATTTTTCATAGAATTGCCGTTAAAAGAACATGATAAAACAGATACATCTCAAGAAAAATAATATTTTGACAATAATTAATCAGAATCTTGTCTAAAATGAGCTCTAACTATGACTTCTTATAGAACTTTGATGTGTATTTCAGCTCTGAACATGCCCTATAAAATTACTATCCTGTATGATTTTGCTTCGTATAGATTTATTAGCTGAATAATTGGGTTTGCGAATATGGCAAAATTCAAGTCAACGACTGAAGTCTTGAGAATCATCAAGAACAAAGAACAGATTCGAAACTTTAGTGTAATTGCTCACGTTGATCACGGAAAGACAACTATGAGTGACAGCTTGTTGGCAGCTTCTGGAATTATTGCCCCATCTGCAGCTGGAAAAGCACTAGCAATGGACTTTGATAAAGAAGAACAAGAAAGAGGAATTACAATTTACCAAGCAAATGTAACTTTACACTTTACACAAAAAGACAAAGAATTCGTCATTAACATGATTGATACTCCCGGACACGTAGATTTCAGTGGAAGGGTAATTCGAAGTCTTAGGGCAATCGATGGCGCAACTGTAGTATGTGATGCAGTCGAGGGAATCATGACCCAGACAGAGACTGTAACAAGAATGGCCCTTGAAGAAAGAGTAAGACCAGTTTTATTTATCAACAAAGTAGACAGACTAATCAAAGAATTACGTCTGACACCAGAAAAAATGCAAGAGACACTTGCAGGTGTAGTGTCTAGCTTTAACCAACTAGTTGACACTTATGCTGAACCTGAATACAAAGACAAATGGAAAGTATCTATCCAAGATGCCAGCGTCACATTTGGTTCTGCCAAAGACAAATGGGCATTTAACGTAGATATCATGAAAGAAAAAGGCATTACATTCAAAGATGTCATTGATGCTTACAAAAATGAAAAAGTAGAAGATTTGGTAGCACGCGCTCCTTTGGCTGATGCAGTGTTGGGAATGGTAGTAAAACACGTTCCACCACCACACGTTGCTCAAAAGTACAGAATTCCTCAAATTTGGAAAGGTGACCTTGAATCTGATATTGGTAAAGCACTCTTGGCATGCAGTGATGACGGACCAACAATCATGATGGTCGTCAACATGGTCTTAGATCCTGCAGCAGGGCCTGTTGCAATTGGTAGATTATTCTCTGGAACAATAAAGGACGGACAAACAATAAACATTATCGATGCAAAAAGAGAGGGAAGAGTTCAATCTGTAAACTTTTTCATGGGAAACCAAAGAGAACAAGTCGGTGAGCTTGGTGCAGGAAACATTCCAGCATTATTAGGATTAACTGAAGCTAGAGCAGGAAATACAATTTCATCTGTCAAAGGAATTCCAATGTTTGAAGGAGTCAAATATGTATCAGAACCTGTCGTGCAAGTTGCAATAGAACCAAAACATCCAAAAGACTTGCCAAAACTTGTCGAGGTCCTCAAACAACTAACAATTGAAGATCCTAACCTTGTAGTAAAAATCGATGAAGAATCTGGCGAAACACTAGTAGCTGGAATGGGTGTGTTGCACCTTGATGTTGCAACACATAGAATTCAAGACGCCAAAGTAGAAATCATAACATCTGAACCTCTTATCAATTACAGAGAAACCGTCAAAGGAACATGTGAGCCAATCATGTCAAAATCTCCAAACAGACACAACAAGATTTTCATGAAAGTAGAGCCATTGGAGCCAGCAATCGCACACATGCTAAGAACTGGTGAAATCAGCGACATGAAAGACAAAAAAGTTGTAGCTGACCTTCTAAAGGGCGCTGGATGGGATACTGATACAATTAAGAGAATCATGAAACTAGACCCACGTGGAAACGTAATGATCAACGGAACAAAAGGTGTTCAATTTATTCAAGAGTCAACTGACTCTATCAACTCTGGATTTGAGGAAGTAATGAAAGAAGGCCCACTCTGCAAAGAGCAGATGAGGGACTGCAAATTCATCTTTACTCACTTTGTACCTCACGAGGATACTGCACACCGTGGTCTTTCACAACTGGGACCGGCATCTAGACGTGCATGCATGGGAGCGTTACTAACTGCAGGAACTACAATCTTGGAGCCAATGCTTGCAATTGAGGTCCGAGTTCCAACTGACTTGGTAGGAAACGTAGCTACCGTTCTTTCTGGCAAACGTGGCAAAGTGCTTGACATGCAACAAAAAGGAGCTGCAAGTATTATTGTCGGTGAAATTCCAGCATCTGAAACATTTACACTATCTGAAGCAATGAGAGGACAAACAGCAGGACGTGCAACATGGAATACATCCTTTAAGGCATGGACTGAACTGCCAAAATCTATTGCAGCAACTGCAATTGCAGAAATCAGAAAGAGAAAAGGATTGGCACCAACACCTCCTGGAATCGAAGAATACATCGATAGAGAATAAAAATAGAATGCCCCCTTTTTAGGTGTGGATTTAGACAGGTAACTAGATGATTTCAGATAAGAAAATTACGTGAGCTAACACTTCTAACTCTAATCAAAAAATTTTCATCAGTTTTTAAACGTGTCCAATCATTTAGAGTACAAGTGTCAATAATTCGTTTTTGGTTTTTTATAGTACATTTAACAGGAGTTTTAGAATTTGAAATAAATGTAAAATCCAAATTTTCAATACGTGTATAATCAAAGTCAAAATCTGCATTTAATGTTATTGAAATTTCTGAACCTTTTTCTGTATTGTATTCAAAAACTTGATGGTTGTTAGGCAATACAGTGGCATTAGCGCAAGACCCATGTTCAATTTTATGCACATATTCTGTATGTACTTTAAATGGGAATTCAATTTTAAAACATTGAGCGTTTGTTTGGATAGATAATTCTATGTTTCTGACTTTCCTTTGAAATTCAATAAAATTATTGACAAAATACTGATCTCCAAATTTATAGGGTAAAGCAATAATTTGTTTTCTAAGCACATCTGGAAATTTATTTCTGATTACTTCAGCATTAGGATTAATTACAATCATTGTTTTTGATTTTTTTGTTAAACCTTCTTTTATAACATTTAAAATAAATTCATCGTTAAACGCATAACCAATTATATACCATTGATTGAATTTTTCTAAACTTTTTTTGAAGTCTTGAAATAACGTAAACCATGGATGAAGGTATAGATCTTTTTGTTGAATTGGATATAACATGACATCTCCTTCTGTTTCATGAGTATTAAATCCAGTTTGTGCAGAACGAAATATTTGATCTGTATCCTTAATTCTTGTCCAATCAAGTGAACCATGAAGTTTCGATAATGATTGATTGTCTAAAGTTATATTTGAATTGAAAATATAGTTATTTGAAGTTCCCTGTCTCTCAAAATGACTATTGGGTTCCTGAAATTTACTCCAAAATCTTTCAAAAATGTCATCATAATTTGTTGTAAAACTTTTCCATTCAGTGGCAAGTTCAAAATTTCCATGATAGAGAAATTTTGTTCCTGCTAAATTTTGGAATAATGGCAAATATGTTTTTGAATAAATACTTGTAAGATCTTTTGAATTTACCTGGCATTTTGTTTTTATGTAATCTTTTAGTTTAATTGTAATTTCTTTTGCTTTAGTTATATCCTCTTCAGAAAAACTCTTTTTTGAACAATTTTTTGAAATATAATAATATGTGAAATGACCTAAATCACTTGGAGTGACATTTTCTCCAATCCCTTGGAGTACAGATAGAATTGATTCAATATCTGTTTTATTTGGTCCATATTGCTCTACTAATGATTTTTTGATATCTTGGTAAAATGTAAAATGAATTGTGGATTGAGATAATTCCCTTTCAAAATCATCTACCATTTCTTGCATTGTTGGAATCCCAAACGGTCTAGACGCACCTGCCCCAAACAATAGCATTGACATTATGGCTCACATAGTAAACATGAATAAAAACAATATCCTACCAATTGTTCTTATCCGCAAATTTTTAGTTCATTTTCAACTTCTAGAAACAAGTCTAATTTTTCATCGTCTTCTTTTCTGTCATACATATCAAGATACGTAGAATGACCTATCATTGCATGAGCAATATCTGTATCATGTATTCGTCTAGCACGAATAAAAAAATACGATCTAAAAGAATGAAGTGATATATGATGTCGTTTAGTTGATTCATAAATTCGAGTCAATCCTGCTTTTTCTCTATATCTGGCAAAAGCCCCTATTTCAGTCATAGATGCATGGTATGGAATAGAATTTGTTGCAAATACTAAATCGTTATTTTTTATGGATTCTAAGTGTGGTTTTAGGAGAGATTCGGCCTCTTTTGAAACATATGTTGTATGTGCAGTTTTTGTCTTTGTAAATTGAGCCGGTATTTCTATTTTGATTCTTTTTGGATAGTCTAAATCAAAATCTTTTTTTCGTAATGCTACAGTTTCTCTAATTCTCATACCAGATCCAATCAATACTAGATACAACATTTGTCTTGATTGAGGAGTGAATTTGAATAATTGAATTATTTCTTCTTTGGTTAATGAATGAAGTTTTTCTTTAAACTTTTTTGGGAGTTTGATATTTTGTCGTAGATCTATAGGATGTGCTCTAATCCCATGATAGCTAAAATAATAAATAATAATTTGAAAGTATTTTTGAATTGTAGTATTTGCCAATGTTGTTTTTTTCATCCAATTAACAAATTCTTGCAACATTCCAAGAAACGCTTCATCTTTTTGTTCTTGTTTTAATGATTTTATTTCATCTATTATATATTGAATAGTTTTATTATAATAAAAATTACAAAATGTTTCAAATTGTTTAAGTGCTGACCGATAATTTTCTCTTGTAGAATATTCTAAAATTTGAATTCCTTCTAAAAATGATTTTTTAGATTTCTTTTTTAGAAGAAATGAAGACATGATTTTTCTAACCAAAATTACTGATTATTTGATATGTTTGAAAATTCTAATTTTTTACATGATTTAATCTAACATGCAAAATATCTTTGTTAATAATTATATGTACTATAAAACAATCATGTTGTTATGTCTCCTTTGACTCTACCAATTAATCTAGATACTTCTTTTTCAGAAAACTGTATTTCTCTATTTTGCAAATAGTAATTGATATTGTTTAGATTCTTTACAATGACATATCCATAATTATCATCATAGTTGATATTTCCTTGAATTGCTAGTAATACACTAGAAATTGGTGGATCTTTTGGTGCAAACCAAGAAGACTTTAGCGATATCCACAAGACACGACCTGCTCTGTCTACTTGTTCATGTGGTGGCAATCCATAGTAATTATTGTAATAATGTGAACTCCAGTTTTTTACCTCAATTACTGATACACCCCTTTTTGATACTACGACAAAGTCCATCTGGGCTGACTTTAGATTTCGTTTTCTTCGATAGGTGACATAATCTTTGAGTACCTTGTTTACTCCACAGAATATGTGATAATCATCAGGTAGTTCTGATAGTTTCTCTAATGCTAGAACTTCACCTCGTGCACCTCGGTGTTCTTTACTGTCAGTATTTTCTTCAATTTTTTTTATTTGTCTTTTTTTATTCCAACGACTAAATTTAGCAATTAATCCCTTGTTTTCTAGTTCATCATACTCTTGGGATAATTTTTGATGTATTTTTTCAATATCTTCAAGGGATTTGATTTCCTTTGGTAATTTCTTTAGGAATTCTTTTGTAGCCTCTGAAATGCCATAGATTATGGCCATGCTCTATTATTGGGATTCTATTGAAAAAGTATTGTGTTTTTGATTAAAAAAACACAATCTTAATTTCATAAATCCTTATAATTTACCAAGAATAATTCTCAAAGAATAACTGATGTTGTATTATTATGAATATCGTTTGGTACCGCCTAAAACTATTGTAGATATCCCATAATTTTTTTTGTATTTATCAACATAATCCATGATATCTTGTGAAAGATTTCCTTCATTGATATCTTCAAAGATCAATCCACATACGTTTGGATACATTTCTTTGTATTCTTCTAATTGAGCACCTAGATTTCTTAAATCTGTTCTTTGTTTTGGGACTTTAAGTTCAAAGGCATATTTATCATCAATTAAAATATCGAGTCGGTCATTTCCTTGAATTGTAACTTGCCTTCTTATTTTTCTGTCTGGAAATTTTGCTTTCAAAAATATCATTAATTGTGCTTCAAGATGTTCTTCATCTGTAATTTTTTCAGGTTCAAATCCAACTCGAATTGCATTAATAATTGATTCAAAGTCACTTTTTTCATAAGTGTCATCTGATTCGTTTCCAAAGAAACTTGGAGTAATAATTTTCTTTTTTAAAGCAAAATTCTTTAGTTGATCATATGTGATATCTTTTTCATTAAAATTACTCCAAACAAAATCAAGATATTCTCGTCTACCTGGTCGTATCTTAGTTATTTTTCCTATATCTGGGTCTTTTTCTATTTTAGGTTCTGGTTTATTGTTAAGATATTTCATTAAAAATTCATCAAGATCTGGAATTTCAAATTTATCCAGTAATTTGTTAACAGTATTCTCATACTCTGCTCTTTGTTCTGCTTGTTCCTGTTGTTCTATTCGTCTTAAATTGCGCTCTTTCTTTTTTTCTTCAACAAATTTTTCTGATTTTTCTTTAATATCACCTAAAAGTTTTTTCCAACCCATATGGTTTCATAAAAAATTATGAATTTTAGTTTATCGTAAATTCATAAAATTTGTACGAATGAAGTATGAATATAACAAATGAATAAATCCTTAAGAATTTGTATATGTTCTCAAATTTATGGGATTATTTGGTAAAAAAGAAAAGCAGATAGAAGTTAAAAAAAATGAAGAAAAATTTGAACTTGAAGATATATTTTTACTTCCAGCTTCAGAGGTTCCAGAAAAATCAAAGAGAGACATGGCTCTATCTATCGAAAAAAGTCGACAATTATTAGAAGAAAAAAATATCACATCCGAGTATCCAGTATTATTTCAAAATGATGACACAAAAAGAATTGAAGCTTTTTGGGTAAATCCATTTCTTCCAATAAAATGTAAAAATGAACAAGTTTTATGGTATCGCAAAAAAGAAGAAGGGTTAGTCAATAAAACACTAAGAGCGTATGACGCTTTAACAGAATACAGATGTTATTTTTATGATTTAAAAGAACATCAGATGTCAATGTATGCATTATCTGAAAACATTGATGTTATAGTCAATAATCAAAAAAGAATATCTGAATCTCAACGTGAGGGAACATTTGCAGGAATTGGTGCTAGTGGAACATTTGTAGGAAGTTCAGGTAGTTTTAGTACTGGTGAAAGTCAAACGTTTGGCGATGTAAATATTATGGCAGAAGGAGAAATTGTTTTTACGTTTTATGCTGTACCAGATCCGAACGGATTGGCTAAACTGGTAAAATATCAAATCAAAACCCAAAAAGAATGGAGTGATAAACTAAGAAAACAAGATAATGAAAAACAGAAACGCGAGCAAGAAATCAAGTGTACATCATGCAATAATTTTAATCCAATTGATGCAAAGTTTTGTAATAAATGTGGGCATAAATTTACAACCATCTGCACACAATGTAAAAATGTTAATCCAACAGATTCTTCATTTTGCAATAAGTGTGGTTTTTCATTACAATAATACTTCAAAAGCTCTTCTTCGTATTTCTCACTCATGAAAGTTTCATTCGCAGGTTGCGAGATTAGCTCTTCTTCGTAACTCTCTCGTGAATAACTGTTTTATTTTCGTACATGAAAATACCATAAAAGCATCAAAATTCATGCGTAATTTGCTTCAAAAGCTTAATCTCGCATATTTCGTGCAGATAAATAATTATCTTATGATTTTCGTTATTTTCATATTTGCTCTTTAGTAAAATGATTCAAAGAAATCGGTACTGACTCATTAGCTGATTTTTGATTTATGTTAGTAATTGTATCAAGCCACAGTCTTTTCCTATCAGCATTAAGATTAATCTCTCTACTAATTGTAGAGATATTTCCAATATTTTTAATATTGTTTTGAATTATTGAGCTTCGTAATCTAGGGTTTCGTAAAACTTGCATCTTTGCAATTAGCTTGCCATTTTTTTCTTTAGTATCTAGATGTTCTATTTCTCTAGATCCTAGTTTACCAAATCCACGTTGCTTCCACATTCCATTGAATCTATAAAATCCATTTTGTAAATAAAAAACATCATTTGCTTTTCCATCAAATGAAAACTCTCCAAGTTTAGTAGAGTTGATGTCAAGTTTTTTTGTTATGCAGATAGAATCTGTGGCAAATGCTATAGTGTTTTTTTCTAGATTGTTTTTTATAATGAATTGGTATAGTTGTGCTCTAGTATGTCCTGTGATGCTTGCAAATATTACGGGATTAAATAAATTTCCAATTATTCTGTTTATTTTTTGTCCTGTTTTGCCATAAATGGAATTTAAGATAATTTTGATTGGTTGCTGTAATGGATTGTTTTCTTGTTTTAGTTTTAGACGTTTTTGATATAATTTTTCTATGAAATCTTTGTATGGTAAGACATTAGAATTTGGCACAAACTGGTATCCTTCCAAAATTTTGTAAAAACTAGGCTCATTGCAGGCTAAAAGTTCAGGCAATGTGCAATATGTAATGAATTTTCCAGATGGAAATACAATGTTATGATTTGCTCTAAAGGCAAATGGTGGGATGATTTTATCATCTGGGATGTTTGCTAGAATCTTAAAGAAACCAAGTTTTGCTTTATCATAAATGGATTTTCGTTTAATCCATCTACCATCATTTAGATCAGGGAGTTGAGATATGGCATGTGGATATGCTGAATTAATATCATAAAGGTACGCTTTGCCAATAAATCCCCGCTTTATCATTTCAAATCTTCCCCCAAAGTATGATCTAAACGCTAAATCCTGAATTTGGTATGGTATAGAATCAAATTTTGGAAAAAATATTCCATTGTTGATTAGTACTTTTTCTGCCAAGTATCCTGATGAAGACCATTTTGCAGGATAAAACGAAAATGCTTGATTAAACAGTGCAATCCAGTGCTCAGATAGTTTCTTTGTAAGAATACAATCAGTAATACAGTAACTTCTAATTTTTTTCTTGTTGTGATTGTAAAATCGCTTTGTAAAGTGAGAGCGTTTTTCTTTTATCTCCAAATATGTCTTGGGTAATTCTCCAATGTTTTGCTCATATGCATCAACTAATGATTTTGTGTAAAACTGAGCAATATCAAAAAATAATACGCTGTGGTGGCCTTTTTTTATTCTTAGTAATTTTGATGGAATGTACTCTATTTTGAATTGTTTGTATAGGAATTCTAATTTTCCAGTTTGTTTGTATCGAAATAGTTCATTTCCCAATAACTTTAGTATCACTTCAGCGTCATATTGCAAATTATAAAAAAAATTCCAAGCATTTTGATATTTTTTTGAAAATAAAAAGTGAATTACATTATCTGAAGTTATATCATCAAGATATAGACCATCAGAGTCTGCTATTAGAAAGATATCCCCATTGTAGGTTTCTGTATCAAGTGCATTGATTTTGCGAATCTTTGATTGTGCAGAATCTCTGTTTTGTGGCCTTTTTGTGCGTAATTTGGCCAGATTCTTGTAATCAGTTACGGGGATGGATTCTGCCATATCACATCAGGAATTGATACCTGTTTTCCTTGTCTTCTTTGAGATAGTTGACTTCTAATCTGGTTGTATGATAGATTGGGAAAGTTGTTTCTAATTTGTCTAATATAGTTGTGGTATCTTCTTAACTTGCCTGCTCTGGTTTGTTTTTGTATTTTTTCTTTAGGTTTTTTATTTTTCAATTTATCTAATTTTGATTTGATTTGTTTTCGTAGTTCCTTTACATGTTTATTGTTTGGAAATAATTTTAAGGCATCAAGTTGTTCTAGAAGTTTATCTTTATCGCTCATATCAAAAGAAAAAAGAGGATTAAACCTCTACATGGAATTTTCGAATTGTTCTACCATGCTTTGAAATTCCAAGATATGTGTGAATCACCAGTTTGCTTCCGACTATGATTCGTTTTCTTTTGACTAGATCATTCCATTGTTTTAACAATGAATTGTTTGGCGATTCATGAGACTTTAACGGTAGAATTCTTTCTTGACATTCTCCTTGAATCTTTTGTTTGACATGAACATTTGTTGTTAGTTCACTTTCAAACTGCTCTAAACTAGTTACTTCGATATCTAATCTATCTGGGTTGTTTTGGTCTTTGGATTTGTATTCTCCCCAGCAAATGTATGGTATTTGCGTTGTACTCAAAAATTATCACCTCTAATTGGAGAAAGTTTGATGAATTTTTCTCCATTTTCTTGTATTAGTTCAACTTTCATTTCAGTTGAATCTCCACCAAGATTTTCTATTGCAGTTTTTGGAAGTGCAATCACTTTGGAAAAATTTTGATTGCTGATCTTCCTTACTCCAAAATCAGTTGAAACTGCATCTGAATGACTGAGTTTGGTTTGTTTTTTGGTAGATGTTCTACCAATCTTCCCACATTTCATGCCAACTTTACGTTATTGCAATAGTTATAACGGTAGAAATTATACGGTACAGTATATGCAATACGGTACAATACGAAATCAGGCACGAGATGAAATCAATACGGTGTTAAAAAATACCGACAGCATTCGATATGGAGAATTAGAAAGAATAATCGTGATTGACAAAAAGGTTTGTTCTGAACGAATTTTTCGAGAAATATTAGATGAATTAGTCCAAAATAAAATCGTGATAAAACACGTCATTGCAAGAAACAACACAATTTACACTATAAATTCAAAAATTACAACTATGTCTGATGAACAAGTTGAGGAGTTTATAGAAACAATGGAAAATATCAAAATAGGCACCACAGGAATTTTGAAAACAATATCTTCTGATGCAGATGATTCAACAAAAGTAGAAGAAGTAATGAAGTTTTTGCATTGGATTTCAATATATGAAATGCAGTCGATGATGGTCAGTAGGGTTTCCGGTAAGCGTAAACTTACTACTATGACTAAACAAATTACTAAATATAAGAAACAAGTTTTAGATTCACTAAGTGATAAAGGGTCATCCTCGTTTGATTTACTTGGAGGGTTGGTGTTTGCACGATTATTTGCTGAATCCTTTCGACTTGATCCAAAAATGTTAGAAATGTTTGTTGATGATTTTATAAAACCAATAAAAAAATATAAACAAAAACACTAATTCATTTTTTTCAAAATTTTATTTTATATTTTTAATTATTTAAAACATCATAAGATTCAAAATATTCATTCCAATAAATAATCACATTTTTAAAATAATTATTTTTATTAATTACCAACTAATATTCTATTTAGAATCTAGACTTTCATCAAGCCAGTCATGAAGAAATTCATCTAATCGATTAAATGTATCGATATTGATTTTGCCTTGCTGAAATAACTCCGAAACCATCAAAAGTAATTTTCTAAGATATTCAGAATTTCGAGTCTCATATTTATCTAATTTATCTGTTAAATCTTGTATTTTTGAAAGTAGTTCGGCTAGACCATCTTTCAAAATTTTGTCATTTTGTAAAGATTCTTCATGTCTTTTATTTGCATCAAAATCACTGAAAGTAGGCATGAATTTACTATGAGTTACTATATCAAATAGATTTCTCAAACAAAAAATTTTAAGTTCATAAAATATTTACAAAATCATGGGTTTTGGGCGTAGAAAAAGAAGCCATAATAAAAATAATCAATACAAAAAAAAGATAAAATTAAAGACAAAAATCCAGTTTGTTGGAATAATATTAGTAGCGATTGGGTTTATCATTTCATTATATGATTTAAAATATCCAAATTCTCAAACCCTTCCAGTTGTTATTGGTCTAATTGTAATTGGAATGGCAATGATTTTACAAAAAAAACTATGGGATGGATTAAAAAACATGGCAAAAGAACATTGTAACTGTTGCATGTGTACAAACTGTGGCAGAAATCACAATCACTGGACACATGATTCTAATGACACAAGAAGGTCACATTACTAAATCCTTATTTGAACAAGATACCTTGAAAAAATAATGAAACCTGTTGTGATTATAGCAATAGCAGTTGTTTGCTCTGTGATTGCAGTATTGTCTATTCAATTTGTCTCCAACAATAGTAATGAAATTGTAAGTACTCTAACTTTTGATTGTGCTAAACAATACGATAAATGGGGCGATAAAACCTATAGTGATTCAATGACAACTGAAGAAGGTAAAGAGATTATTGAAACATTTCTAAAAAATAAATGTGCTTCAACAGTAGAAGATTGGAAAGAAAGATCAAAATATCAGGACAACATTAAAGATGCCAATTGGGATTTAATGAAATACTGGGAACAACAAGAGATAGAAGTAAATCCTTAGATTCTAAAGTCTTTTTGTTTTCCTAAACAATACTCTACTAAATTTTGAACTGTAATCTTTGCAATCGTAATCTCTTGAACATTTTTCAACCCATCTTTTGTTTTTGCACCATGTCTAAACCCATATCTTCTTTCAGACTGGAATGTTCTTTCAAGTAACTCTAGAAATTTCCTGATCAAATTATACTCCATTACTATAATTCCGTCTCTAGTATGAGTAAATTCATCAAGCCTAATTCTCTGCTTGTGGTCTTTGATGTTTGCAATTCGAAATACGGTATAATCGACTAGCCACCTAAATGGTTCCATCATGTCATAAACTAGAGGCTGAAAACCAGTGTGAGATTTATGATAAAATCCATAGTATGCATCAAGCCCAAATCCGTTGATAAACTTGGAAATTTCTCCACCTAGTACTGCATAACCATAGTTTAGTAATGCATTGATAATATCAGTAGCTTTGTTTTTTGCCAATCCTACATACGATGGGTTTCTAGAATGAAACTCATATCTCTCTGGAATTATTTTTGCAAATGCTCTAAAGTAGATATGAGATGTCTTTGATTCGTTACTAATTGAAGTGAAATGATCTAGATTAGTCAAATGAGTTTCTAGTTTTTCTATGGCTTCTTTTATTTCCTCTCGCTCAGTTAGTTTGAGGAATTTAATTTGAGATTCTAGTTTTGACTTTACAATTTGTCTCTGTAAAAATTGGCATTTCTCCGGATTACGAAATGTATCGTATTGAGCAATTCTGTTTCTAGTTGCAGTTAGAGACTCCATTACCGGATTTAGATAGGTTACAGGTTTTCCATGATTATCTAATAAAATGACATTTCGATTATTCTCAGAAAGTAAGGCTAAAGCATCAGTCGAGATGTATCCTTTTCCTTGCAAAACAATTTTTTCATATGGCATACTTTTGATGTACCATGATTCAATGTTTGGAGGAGTGAAAGGATCATGACAATCTTTGAGGATTATCTTTGAATCTTTAACAGATATGGAATGACCGTATCCTTTGAGGAATTTTATGTTGTAATGGTTTGAATGGCCTTTAAGCGTCAAATCATCCAGACACTAATTTAAACAAAAGATATGCACCGCCTACAAGTATTGTAATGATAATAGATATTTTCCAGCTACTTTCGATATTGTCAAATTTCATTTCTTCATTTCCATACAAGAGTTTTCTACTCTGTGCTAACATGATTGCATAAAGAAAAGGCAACACAAGATATTCTGCCCATAATTTTAGGTCCCCCACTTCTT
Source organism: Nitrosarchaeum sp. (assembly GCA_018334095.1). Taxonomy (GTDB): domain Archaea; phylum Thermoproteota; class Nitrososphaeria; order Nitrososphaerales; family Nitrosopumilaceae; genus Nitrosarchaeum. The sequence goes on along the minus strand of JAGXTE010000001.1, from coordinate 41,611 downwards.
CTAAAATTACTTTATCAGATACAATTTGACTCTGTGCCTTTGTTAACATAAAAGCTGGATCTGATGAAAAGTATACGGTATTTGTAATTATTGCTACTATCATAAATGTATAAACAAGAAATTCTTTTTTAGTTTCTTTCTGAAGTTTCAGGTTTCTCAATCTGCTCTTTATTGGATAAATCATTAGATAGAGAGATAATCCTACACATCCATACAAGATTGGAACATACAGTTGTTCTAACAAAATTGCTTCAACAATTCTAAAAAATGGTTCAAATGAAATCCAAGTTGTTATAATTCCTATGAAAGCACTCCACCAAAAAAATGGGTTTTTCAGAAATTCTTTAAAATAAATTTCAGATAACAATTATTTGAGATAATATTCAAGGTTACTTAAGATATTTCCAACAAATCATACTTTTTCATATCATCTAGTTACATGTCTAAAATCACGCCCAAAAGAGGGGCATTCTATTTTTATCGATAGAGAATAAAAAGGCAAAGCCCCTCCTTTAGGCAAGAAAATAGACGGTACACAATGATGGATATGAATTGGAGTGTTGAAGATGTGTTATTTTCTACTAAGATGGAGTATTGATTGTTGAACAAGGCTTTTTAGAATTATCTCTTGAATATCTGTAATTTTTTTAAATGTAATGTAACGCACTTGTTTTGTATTTCCTTCTAATACTCTATGAGGATCTTTTAGATGTACTCCATATTCAAAATAAAGTTTTACCGAATCTTTGAATGGGAATATTGCACAAAAATGTCCTCCCTCTGGATGTCTAAATCCAATTGCATGCCATCCGGGTAATGCCTTTTCATAAACTTCTGGGATCGTATTTAAAATGAATTTACGCAATTGTTTTACCAGGTTTTTGACATTTGGAGTATGATCTTTTAGTATGTCATTTGGAGTTATTTCTTTCATAGATGATTTTAAATTCATTATTTTGCATAAATTCTTTATCTTTTTCATTCAAATTTATTTATGACATCTAATAGAAATTAAGGATTTATGAAAAGTCAGAATCAAAAATAGTTTCTAATCGATGCATATCGTGATTGCTGTAATATTTTATAATATACACAAGATCAACTTTAATTATCTCGTATTTTCAGTTAATCTTGAACATACTTTATGTAAATTAAAAAATTGTTTAATGGAAATGCCATAGCAAACTAATGTCAACATCTAAAACTTTTTTAATATCCACTGTAACAATTTAAATTCCGTAAATTTTTTATGCTCAATCAATCCGAATCGGAAATAGTTGATTCAAGATTTTATCACCGAAACGGAGATTCGAATTTTAATTGGTTTTGGTTTTTCATTGCTTGCAGGTATAATAATAGGCATTGAAAGAGAAAGTCGTGGCAAACCAGCTGGGATAAGCACTCACACTCTTGTCATATGCGGTTCAATGGTATTCACATTTTTGTCCTCACAGGTTGATCCTGCATCCACAACAAGAATTGCAGCATATGTTGTTGGTGGAATAGGATTTTTGGGGGCAGGCATGATAATAAAAGGAGGAAGAGACATCTACAATCTCACAACAGCTGCAAGCATATGGTTTGCAGCCTCCATTGGTATGGCTATTGGATTTGAATATTACTTTCTTGCAATTATTGGAATTGTGGTATGTGCACTTACTCCACGTATTCCTCATTTTCAAAAAATTTCACGAAGAAATGGAAAAAAATCTGAAGGTGCAAATGCTGAAGACGATTATACTCAACCGTTGGATTCTGATTAAAAATTTAGAAATATCATGACGTACATCTTTTTGCTAAGATCATTTCATTTAAAAAAAGAAAATAAAATTTCAAGTTCAGTTTGTTTTATGACCTAAAAATTTTTCAAAATATGTTTTATCTATAAGATCATGAAATTTACGATAAGTTATGTGGTGAGATAAGAAATTTCTCTTTGATTCCGACATTTGTTTTATTTCTGAATCCTGTACTCGTTTAGATATTGTTTTGTAGATAAACGGTTTAGCAATTACAGGAGTAATTATTGTGGTAAGAAAGCCTATTGCGATTACAACTGAAAACAATGTCGTATCAATTAATCCTAATGAGTATCCAATTGACGCAATAGCCATCTCTACCATCCCCCGTCCATTCATAAGACAACCTATGGCTACGCTTTCATGATTTGAAAATCTTGTAATTCTTGCTGCAAGAAATCCACCTACAATTTTTGATGCTACTGCCACAAAAAATAACGCCAGAAAGAGTGGTGCGGAATTTGTCAGTGACATAAGATCAAACTCTAAACCTATGAAAACAAAGAAAAGAGGCGCAAAAAAGCCAAACGTAATTCCAGAGATTAATTTAGAATTATGATTGTGTATCTTTTCTCCCCAAAACTTACTGCCGAAAATTAATCCGGCAAAAAATGCACCAATAATAAAATGAAGATTAAAGTAATGTGCAAACAAGGCAATCGAAATTCCAAGTGATAAAAGAATTCCCACGCTTGCTTCTTTTGTTTTTAGTTTTTCAACTAATGGCTCAACTCTCTGAGAAGTAATGTTGGTCTTTTTCATGACAAAAACTACGGCTGCAAGTACTGCAAAAAAGATAGTAATTTTTGCACCCATTAATCCAACTTCATAATAATCAAATGAAGTCTGTGTGCCTGTTGGGTAAATCAGAATTAATGAAAATACGATCATTGCCATGATGTCATTGATTAGTGCTGCAGTAATCACAGTTGTTCCAATTTTGCTCTTCAAGATTCCAAATTCCATAAGTATCATCGAGCTCACTGGAATTGCTGTAATTGATAATAGCAAACCCACAAAAAGTGATTGTATTTGTCCTAGACCAAAAAACAGACTGGTATAATATCCAGATACAAATGGGATGGTAAATCCTACAATGGCAAGTAAAAATGCGGGTTTAGTTGATTTTCGAATCTCGCTGAGATTCAATTCTAGACCCGCCATGAATATCAAGAAAAACACTGCAACATTTGCAAGAATTGTCATGGAATCATCAGGTGAAAGAATTGCCAAAAGCGATGGTCCTAAAATCACTCCTGCCAACAATTCTCCAACAAGGGAGGGTTGTTTCATCCGGCGGAATAATTCACCTAATATTCGAGCTACCGCTAGGGAAAGTACAAGTGTTAAAAGCAAATGTTCTATTTGCAACTAGATTTACTTTGAAGCACTGATTAAATCCTAGATTTTTTTGAAAAAAACAGCACCCAGTTTAAATATTAACAATGAAGGTTAATGACCGTTCATTTTTGAGTTTTAATAAAATCAACTATTGATAGTATCTTTCCCATCTCTGCAATGTGACCGTATCCCTTCTTACCGTCTGATGATTTTCCTAGTGGCTCATTGCTAACTGTACAAAACAACATCTTTCCACCATCCAATGGAACTGATATTCTCTTTATTTTTTCATATGATGAAATTGAATATAGTCCTGAACCAAGATAATTTTTTACAGTTTCGTTTTCTTTCCAACCGCGCAATGCTCTACCAATAGTCTGTTTTGTCTCTTCTGGTGGTACGATATTTTTTAATCCAGTTCTCTGACTGTTCCACATTATTTGACCATCACTGTCTGCAACTGCTGCATATCTGATGTTGTCATTAAAATCCATTAGCATGTTGAGAAGTTTCTCATATTTGTCCATGTGGTATATTGTGAATTTGTGTTAATAAATATTCTAAATGATTATTCTAGTGTCAAACTTTGGAAAAACTGTTTTATTCAAATGTGTTTACAAAGTCAACTATTGACAATATTTTTCCCATCTCGACTAATTTTCCATAACTTTTCTTCTTTGTATTTTTCATAGGGGTATTATCCACACTCATAAACAATAGATGAAATGCATCAATTGGCAATGTGACTCTTTTTGTCTTCTTAAATGACGTTATGTGATAAAGGGCACGACCTAAAGCTGCTCGATCTGCAGTTTTACACCTATCAACCCAGTCATCTGATTCGCGCTTGAGTGCTTTTTTTGTTTCAGCAATTGGAACTTGAAGTTTTGCATCGTTTCTTTTAGAATGCCATAATATGTCCCCTGATGTATTGCTAATTATTGCTAGACGTATTGACTCATCATAATCCATTAGCATATTGAGAACTTTCTCATACCGTCCCATGACTATTGTATTACCTTACACCATAAAAACAATTTGTAATTATCAAAAATCATAAGCAAGGATTAACTTATATCTGATTTTTACTTTGATAAATGGATGGCGGCACCATATCTTGGTTTTCTAGGTAAAGTCTGGGAACAATTTCCACAGCTTGCAGAATGGCATGATGAAGATCCTTCAATGCTTCAAATGTGGAGTATGGATAAATTCATCGAAGCTGGATATCATAATTTTCATGCAGAGCGAAAACAACTACTTCACATTAGCAAGTTAATTGAAAAACATGCACAAGATAATGCTCAACCACTGCTTGCAACTTTTGAAAAAATTGCAAGATACAAATTTGTAGAAAAAAGATATCAGAAACTAATTGAGCAAATACCAAAAATTTGGGTAATTGCAGATTACGGAAAAACTGAGATTAAAACTCCTCCAAAAATTAATCTAATTAATTGCAAAGATACTGAGCTTGATGATGTTTGGAGTGTAATCACTAGAGGACCATATGGGCCATTTGGTTTGATTGCAGAGGAATATGAGGATGGAAAATTCAGAGGATTTTTCACACTAAACCCAAATGTTTGCAGATATGCTTTGGAAGTCATGGGCAAAACACTCGGCACAAAATTCACTATCGTATGATTTTGCTGATTTAATTTCTGATTTGTGTATCAATTTCATTAAAAATGAACTCTATAACATGTAATTTAGGCGTGAATTTTGTTTTAGATTATTACTGTTACTATACATTACATGTTTCCCTTTTAATACCGAAATTTTGTTCAAAAATTAATGAAAGTGGCATTATCTCTTCTTGGATTGTTTGCAGTACTGCTTGTAGGAATTAGCCCTGCGATGGCAGAAAGTACAGCATCATATGAGAACTCTAGTGATGTCAAAAGAAAATATGAAGAAAAAAGACATGAAATTGAAAAACGTTATCAGATAGAGTTTGAGAATCTTGAAAAAGAGTACCGTCAAGTAAAGATGGAAATTTATAATAAAATTGAGGCAAATCCAAACCTTACCCAATCTGAGATTGATTCGATGTTCAATCAATTCATCGCAGAATTTGACAAAAAGAGAAAGAATCTGGAATTTATGAAGATGCAAGAGTTAGATGAGCTACATAAAATTTTTAAAAATGAAATCAACCAAACTCCGACAAAACCCCAGTACCAAGATTCAAAAGATGATTATGTAAAACCACATCCACCAAAGGAGCCATATCTTGATGATCCTCAGTGGAAGGCAATAGAGCCAATGGCCCAAAGAATAATGGATTCTATCCCAATGGAGAAGATCCAAAGTCTTTGGGAGTCTGGCCAAATTGATAGTCTCTTGGAATTGATTGTATCTGAGACTGATCTGACATATGACGAGGCAAAACAAGTGGTTTCATTTTTTGAGAAATATGATAACAGACATTATGATAAAAAACCATACTATGATGCAAATCTTGCTCCAAATGCTCAACCATCAGCAGACAATGGTTTGGTAATCAAACTAGAGAAAAGAATAGCAGAACTAGAAAAAGAAAATAAAGAATTAAAAGAATACAACTCACAATTAGAGAAAAAAATCGCTGAAATAAACGCAATAGTCTTGGAGCAAATAAAAATTATTTACGATTGGGTTATCACAAAATAAACTAGCACCCAATTTATCTAATGATAAAATTAATCTAAAAGATCCTCTATGGAATAATATGAAAGAAGCTGATGTCAAAGAGGCATTAGAGATGCTTGCAACTTGGGCTGATGTCACAAGAACAAAGATTTCAGAGCTTCAAGAAGCACTAAGAAATATCACCTCATTAGTTGAGATGAGAAGATACGAATCCCTTCTAAATAATGAATTAAATGATATCAAAAACATCGAACGTCTTATCCAACTAATTCAGTCTGACAAGTAACCAAACCCTTAAGTTTGTTCCATAATCCCATGTCCTATTGAGTGAACCGCAACGAAGATCAAAGGCATGGTATGTTTTGCCAATTATTTTTGGAATTATTGGAGGTCTAGTTTCATACTTTATTGTAAAAAAAGATGATCCAAAATTAGGGAAAAACTGTCTCATTGTTGGCATTATTCATTTTATCATCGATGTAACTATTGGAATTATCATGATAATGTTTTCTGAATTTAATCATTTAATGTAATTTTCAACAATTGCAAAATCTTTAAGTCCAGAATTTTCCAAAAATCAATAAATTGGGTTTTGAAAATGATTTTGAGGCGTTACAAACTGCCGTTTTTGAGACAGAGCAAAGAATCAAGAAGCTTGAGAAACATAAGGAATCTGTAACCAAAGAACTTGAAGAGTCTAAATCTGATGCCCTGATTGAAACTCTAAGAAGATTGGAACGTAACTTGGATGATTTGCATAAAAAACTAGAATTTTTAATTTCAGAAAGAGATTCAAAAAACACCAAAAAATAATTGATTATTCCCAGTGCTTTGTACCATCCAAGAAAATCTGACCATATTTCTTTCCAATGTCTGATTCAGTCTCATATGATACGACTCCTTTTGCAAGTAATTCGCTAACTTTGTAAAAGTAAAACTCTAGATCTGGCGGACTAATTACAAGTGCATGACCGCCATTTTTTCCTACTACAAACCTGTGTGGCTTTCCCTTTGGAACAAAAATCATATCTCCAGTTTCTGCCATTATTGTTTTATCATCTAAAATGAATTCATACTCTCCGTCAACTATGTAAAAGGTTTCAGGACCTTTGGGATGCATGTGCAATGCCGGTCCTAAATTTGGAGGATGAATCACATCTAAAATGGTATAGATACCATTTGTCTCAGAAGTCAAAACCTTGATTGTAAACTTTGCACCATGAAAGTCAAACGGTATATCTTTCACAAAACATATTTTAAATTTTATACATATATCTTTTTTATAAATAAATTAACATTGTATTCGTAACGTTTATGAAAATATGATGAACTAAAACAACATGTCAAACATTGAGCTGATAAAAAAATTCTATGACGCTTTTAAAAATAAAGACACTGAAAAATATCCTTTATTTTGCGATGAAAAAACAGAGTGGATAACAATGGATGGAATGCCAAACAGTGGAAGATATGTCGGATTAAATGCAATCTTTGGAGATTATTTTCCTGGCATGCTGAAAAATTTTTCAGAGTTTCATGCAGTTACTGACCAGTTTTTGGATGCAGATGATCATGTTATAGTCATTGGAAGATACCAAGGCATCTCAAAAAAAGGTAGAAAGTTTGATGTTCCCTTTTCACACGTTTACCAAATTAAAGACCACAAAATCATCCAATTCAGACAATTCACTGACACAAAGAAGATTCAAGATTCTCTTGTCTGATTAATTAGCACATTCTCTTCGTGATGCCTAACTGAATAGTAGATAATGATAAATATATGACCTGTATATACTAGGTCGACCTAGTAATGATAACCCATATTGAGCCTACATCAGAACTCTATGAGCGTGAAAGAATAATTTTTGAATGCATAAAAAACAACCCTGAGATGCATCACAATGCTCTCTTAAAGAAGATTGTTCCCGAGTATATGGCAAAAACAACATTTGAGAAGACTAGGGATTCGCTTATTGACAAAGAGATAATCTTTGTAGAGAAAAAAGCAAACATGAAATTTTATGTTCCAACATCAAACTATGCTACAAAATTTCAGCAGCATGTTGAAAGAATAACAAACACTGCATTTCACAATCTTAAAAATTACATAAAAAAACTAGAGGAAGATTACCGCCACAAAGATGTAAATGAAAAGATCAAAATCACAAATTCTGTACTGAAAAATCTGCTGCAAACTGACAACGGGTTTACACTTTTGGATTCAAACAAAAATCCAAAAAAAACTCTATACCGTGATGAACATCTGGAAATCCAGCAATTAATCCATCAGGTATTTGTCATAATTCAAAATGATAAGGATCACGATACAATTTTTCCAACAGTGATGAGCTATCTTTATTCAAGTATGCCTAAAAGCTATCAAGAAGTAGAATGACTTGAGACTCGTTTTTATTCGGGAATGTTTAACCGTCTATGAACATGGGACTTCTTTACACTAAATTCTATATTGATTTTGAACCAACAGAGTGGAAAGAACTATCAAGCAACCCTGTAATATTTGAAACAATTACAGACGGTGTTTCTTTAGAGATTTATGATACGTCTCAGAACTCATACAAACTAAAGTTCAAAAAAGGTGGTAGAATACAACTATTCCGAGTTGTTGGAAAATTCCGTCTAACTTGGGATGACAATGACCTAATTTTGGAAAACAAACAATAAAGTAATAATGGGATTTATTCTAGTTTGAATAATGACGTTGCAAGATCAAGTCAAAGAAATTTTAAATGATTTTGATAATGTCACATCTGATAAAATAATAGCAATTCTAAACCAGATTCAGCCATACCTTAAAAGTGAAATTACTCAGGATTACCTAAAAGGAAAGATTAATGGTGTTTCAGGCATGACTGATGAGGCTGAAAAGAAAAAGTTCTGCAAGACCATGATGCCTTACCTTGATTGGTATATTCAAGGAAATTCCTAATCTGAAAATTGGTTGATTTTATCTAGGGCATTTTTGACTATGTCTAGGTCTTTTTTTACAAATTGCAAATCCCCGACCAATTTTAAAAAATACTCGTGTCCGGTATTTTGTGCCTTGTTGATATCTGACTCGTAACATGAGAGTGCCTTTACAAGAAATGACCTGTCCTCACTTAGTGAGTTTAGAACCATATCATCTGATAATGCATCTTTGATCTTTTTTATCATCTCGTCTATCTTTGGAATTGTCTTCATGGCTTCTTGCTGAAGCAAAGAGCCAAACATTGCTGATGAGTCTTTTAATTCTGGGCTGCTCCCAAGAGTTTTCAGTCTTTTTTTATAATGATTCAATGATCTTAGAATAATTTCGTATCCTCCCTCATCTCTGAGATAAATTGCACCAAGCCAAATCTTGTCTGACAATTTTTAAAGTTAAATCGCAGTCCTATTATAATTTTTGAACTGGCAATTTCAGATAATTGGCACTAGTACGATTTCTTCTTTCTATTAATATATCAGAATCACGTAATTGAATTATGAATATCAAAAATGAATTTGGTATGACTCAATTACTTGCGTGCTGTCCTAACTGTAATGGCTCTGCTCTTTATTGTGGAAAAATACCAACTGCAATAAAAGAGATGGCAAACAAAGAAGTATTGTTTTGCAAACAGTGCAAGTTTATCGTTCCAGTAGAGGAATTCAAAAATATATTGGCTAGCTGCTAAAATCCTCTTGAGATTTAGCTGGAAATAATCTACTCTTGCAAATCCGAATTTCCATAGTCTTCGATAATTGGGGCAGGCTTTCTATTCATAAGATATAGTAAGAATCCTGCTATGGATACTCCTATCCCAAGCAATCCAGTAAATGTACCTGTATGCTTTATTGCAGAAAAGAATTTTTTCTCATCAGGATCTGCGGATGTTACCCCTTGCATTCCATAAAACAATATCAGCCCAAACAAAATCATAACTCCACCAGCAATAATGATTATTGTTCCGCTTTTCATTAAATTTTAAACCTTATTCAATCTAATAAATATCGATATTTTTTATTTCAAATTGAAAAAATGTGATTGATTTTATACACCGTAATCTCTTTAACTTAAAACAACTTTTGTCTAGTATGAATATTCTTTTTTTGATCTTTGTTTTAATAATATCTTCTGTATCCTTTAGTAGTGTAGCTTTTGCGACAAGTTATGACATCAACATGCCGACTGGCTCTGCAAGTCCTGACGCTCCATATTTTTGGCAAAATGAAAAATCTGGATTAGCATCTGGTGACATTGATATCTCTGTTGGTGATACTGTTGTATGGCAAAACGCAGATACTGCAAAACATACCATTACATCGGGAACTGTCGAGGATGGACCTGATGGTATTTTTGGCGGTTCAAATTTTATCTCTCCTGGGCAATCATACAAATTTACTTTTACCCAAACTGGTCAATTCCCGTACTATTGCCTAATTCACCCTTGGATGGTTGGAACCGTCTTTGTTACAGATGGAACAAAAACAATCAATCAAGTTGGAAAGACAATAGGTGATGGCACTACAACCTTTAACGTGGAATATCTTTCTGATAGACTTCTTGCTGTGAGCACAATTGATGAGGGCCAAAAATCAATCACGTTTGAGATAGTTGGAAATGCTAAATCCGACGATGGAACACTGAAAATTAAATTGCCATCTGATCTAATTGACGGTCCGTTTGTAATTTTTATTGATGGAAAAAAGATCACCGACTTTGATGAGACAAATGAAAATGACATCTCTACTGTAACTGTTGTATTGCCAAATGATGCAAAACTGCTTACAATAATTGGAACGTCTATCGTGCCCGAATTTGGAGTCATGTCAATTGTGATACTTGCAGTTGCTACCATGAGTATTATGCTTGCAAGCCAAAAATCTGGATTTAAAATAAAACTCTGATCGGAATCATTTTAAATTTATGAAAATGTGAAATTTGTTTACCTGTTTTTTTATACTTTAGCAAACTATCTCAAAAGTGATTGGAAAGCACTGGTAATATCCAACAATTCACAAATTCACAAATCATTGAAAAAATTCAATATTTTATAGACACCAATAAAGGCGATGTGGGGAGGCTTTATCACATTTTAGAACATTTCAAACAAAACAAACCGCTCTACCAATCTGACAAAAATTATTTGGAAAGCAAGCTCAACGTATCATTTGAAATAATTGATGAGAAAAAACCAAACGACAATCCCGTACTTGCAAAGATTCAATCGCTGATAAACGCTGAGACAGGCGACCCCGGAAGATTGCAGCACATCTATGACATGATATATCAAAACAAACCGCTTTATCATTCTGACCAAGTATATCTTGAAAGCAAACTCAATGTGCAAGATACGCCACCTGAAAATAATCTGGTTACAAAATCAGAGTATTCTAAAAACCGTTATTCTGCTCCAAAAAAAGAGACCGTCTTTGAGGAAAAACCTCCTCCAAAGCCTGAAGTTCAAAAACTGCGAGGCTCAATGCCAAAGGACTGGTCACCTCCTGAAAATAACTCAAACGAGCTGACCGGAATATATGAAAAAATAAAAACCGAAGAAGAACTACTTGCAGAAAAGAAAAAAGAACATGACCAACTCCAACTGCAACGCTCAAAACTATCTCAGCTTATCTTAAACAGAAAAGACTATGAAAAACAAGTCTCACTTGAAAAAACTCTGCTTGAATCTCAAATAAAAGAAGAACATCTCAGCATTCAAAATCAGACAAAACTATCTGAGCAAATTATTTCACAAAAAGCAGAACTAGAACAGGTAAAGTCTGAAAGAAATGAACTGATGAAAAAAATATCATCTGATAAAGAAAAGATAGCAAAAGATTTAGAGTTTCAAAAAAAGCAACTTCTCCAGACAAAACTAGAGCAAGAAGAAATTGAAAAGCAGATAAAAGATGAACAGATTCAGCTTGCTAAAATGGCCGAAGAACAAAAGGCCAATTTGCTCAAACAATCAAAAATAGCTCGTGAAATAAATGAAAAGCAAGGATATTTGGAAAAAACCAAAAAAGAATACGAAGATATTGTATCTCAGGTAAACCTTGAAAAAAGCAAACTAGTTGAATGTGAAAAACTAAAAAAATTAATCGCCTCTCAGGAAAAAGGTCTGCTAAAAGCCCAAAAAGAACGGCTAAAGATAAACCAGATAATATCTAAAGAAAAAGAAAACATTGCCAAAAAGACAAAAGAAGAACAAGAAAAACTAAAACAGCAAAGCGTCCTTGCAAAACAACTAGCATCTGAAAAAAAGAAACTGGAAACAATAAAACTGAAACGCAAAAAAGTTGAAGAAAAGATCAAAAAATCAAAAACCCAAAAGAAAACAAGGGCATTCAGTAAGAAAACAAATGCAAAACCTGCCAATTCTGAGCCTAAAATAGCACCAAAACCCACCGAAAATACTGACTCGGTCTAGATTATTTGAATCTCATCAAGAAGATTCACAATCATGTCGCTCATTGTTAATCACTCCTTTGAATTAAACTAATTTTGAATTGCTTTTGTAAATGAAGTTATTTATCGCATTGGTATTTTTCTCATTTAGTCTAATTCCTGTTGCATATGGCGCTGAAATTATAGCAACTCCTAAAATGGAGGTGTTTGGTCCTAATGATTGGATTACTGTTTTTGTAGTTGTTGACAGATATGTAGGCGGTACAGTTGAATGGAATGCAACTCAACCTGATGGCAAAATAATTACTGGCTCTCTTCCAAGCTTACAAGCTTCAAAGGCAACACACAACATTATTCGAACGGCATTTGATAATCAGTTTGGTAATTGGACAATACAGTACAATTACAAAGACATTCAAAAAACAGTTGGCGTTTTTGTTGAACCGTTGGAAGTGAAAATTACCACTGACAAAGATACGTACGGTAAATTTGATAAAGCAATCATAACTTTCTCTACAAACTATTACGAGCCAAGTGCAGCAAAAGCTGAAACTTTACATGTAAAAATTTTAGATGATAATGGCTCTCCTGCAAAACTAGTTGAGGAATATAAAACCAAAGTATCACAAGCAAATATCGTAGAAAATTTTTCAATGGATAACTTGTTAAAACACAATCCTTCTGGAACTTATCACATTGTTGCAAAATATTATTCAGTAGAAGTTGACGTTCCATTTACTGCATCAAGTGTAAACGCAAAGACCAACATCTTCATGGGAAGTGACAAAAATCTCTATGATCCTGGGGATCCAGTTGAAATCAACATAGTTGTGCCTGAGATTTCACTAAATTCCGGAGTTTTGACAATTACATACCCATCTGGAAAGACAAACACTACAACTATTTCTCCAGTTACACCATTGAACCGAATAAAATTTGAAGACGTTACAACCTCTGAGATTGGAACTTTTACTGCCAAGTTTGTATATGGCCCAAATATTGCAACAAAAACATTTGATGTACTTGCAGAAACACTTGAAAAACCGATTTACAAATCTAAAAATATTGAAGATGATATTGCAATTCCTCAATGGATCAGAAACAATGCTGATTGGTGGTCTAAAAACCAAATCACGGATAATGATTTTAAAAATGCCTTGCAGTACATGATACGAAAAAATATTATCGTAATTCCTGTTTTGCCTAATTCTGATTCATCTATGACTGAAATTCCAGGATGGATCAAAAATAATGCAAAATTCTGGGTAGCAGGTGAAATCACAGATCAAGAATTTGCAAAGAGCATCGCATTTCTAGTAACTTCAGGTATTATCAAAATCTAAAACACTTCAATAGCTTATATTTGCCAAACTTGCTTGGCATCATGATGGTTGCTAAAAAACCAAATCTACTAAAAATCGTTGAATCCATGATTAACTTGGATCCAAAAATGAGATTTGCTGCAATCATTGATCAAAAGGGGAACATTCGAGAAGCAATCATGAAGAGTGGAAAGACATCACTAAAAACTCAAAAAGAAGAAGAGCATTTTTGCAAGCAAGTTGCTCAAAGAAGAAAGATGAGACAAGAATTTAATCGAACTTTGGGAAAGGTTAGATACGTACATGTTGAAAGAGAAAAAGTAACCCAGATGGTAACCTATACTAGAAGAAATATCGTATATTTTACAATGGAGCCTGAAATGCCAACTAACACTAAAATCAGAATCATTACAAAAATCAAAAAAATCACAGCTAATCTTTAACTTTCAAATTTTACTAAATGACTCTCAAAAAATACATCATAGATTCAAAGATGTTTGAATATGACCGTCATTATAGAGAGTGCCAGCAGAGCAACCAGCCGTTTATCAAGGGCAAAATAAATCCAATAAATGGAAATTATCATGTCCAAATTGACATGATGCCATGTGATTACGAGTTTACAGTTGACGGGGAAAAACAACTAAAGAAACTATTTGACGATGAGGTTTTGTTTCTAAAATCATATCCAAAAAATTCGTTTAGTGGCAGCAGCATCAATAAAGAACTGTCTTGGTTTGACGGTGTCTTGCCTGACAGGTTGGTTTTATTTTGTGAAAAACTATACGAGATATCTCAGAATTATCACGGTTAGATTATTTACACTAATATTGAAATTTAATAGCAGTAACTCATGTCAAAACCAATTAAAATTTTAATTGACGAGATGGATGATGGCTGGGATGACAAGCTTCGCAAGATGGGCTATGATGCATACAGCGTAAAGAAACTTCGCAATGACGGTCTAAAACTGCGTACTGATTATTCTGTGATAAACTATGCAAAAGAAAACGACATGATCCTAGTTACACGTGATACTGAAAGCGGTCAGGCCTGTGAAGAAAATAATCTTCCATTCATTTTGCTTGACAATGAAGAGATTTTCAAGATAGTAGTTGACAAATTAAAAAATATCTAGTTTACGCTCTCTGTTCCTATCTGAGATATTCTTAGATTTCCTATTACCTCATTTAGAAACTCTTCTTCTGGTTGATGCACAATTATCTCCATCAAACCCTCCCAGCAATCACTAATCTTTCTTGTAATCTGCGAGAACATTCTGTCTTTTTTAAATGTGGGATAATGTGCCAATAGTTTCATTACTCCGTCAATTGACTGTACAATGTGGATAAGATGAATTGTTGTTCGCAGTCTTTCTTGAAACTCTAGTTTGTTTTGCTCAATGATTACTTTGAACTCTTTTATGTCCTCAAAGATAACTTCAATCTCTTTATGCACTCCTTTGAGCTGATTGTTTACAGTCTCTGATATGTTGACTATTTGATACTCGATGTGGGATTTGCTGTACATCTTTTTTTCAACTTCGCCTGATTCTACAAGCAAACTGATTTCTCGGTGAACCATCTTTTCATTTCCCACCCTTGTTATCACTCTGCTTGTAAGCTCGTTTCCGCGAATTTTTCCGCTCTCATTTAGTACACGTAAAATTTCTGTTCTAATAATGTCCGAGTCCATGTTTTCTCGTATTGAATTCATCACTTAAACGTACAAGTATCTTTTGTGGCTATTTGGTGGTACATTGGGATCACTTGCTGTACTTTTCTAAAACCTTGGACTCGCCGTCTTTTTTTAGCTCTTCGATAAGATCTTCTAAAATTTTAATTCCGTTTATGATCTGCTCTTTGTCTAGTTTTTTGCTTTCTAGCTTTTGCTTTAGCACCATCTTTTCATTGTGTATGAAACTCAAAAGACTGACCCTGCCTTGTATGTCCAAGTTAATGAAAAATTTTACATAATCGCTCGTAGTCTTTATGCCCATGTTTTTGATGATTTTTTCTACTATTTGATTTATTGTTCTAATCTTGAGATTAATGATAGTATGGCTATGTGTACTATGAAAAACACACAGAATCTTATCTTTATGAAATACTTCTTACTATTATGTCCGAATTGGAATATGACGTTGAAAACTCCCTAAGGGAATCAACTGACAGAAAAATTGAAAGACTAGAAAAGAGAATCGAAGATTTGCACATGTACATAGGTAATCTTAATGAGCGACTAAATTACCTAAATGAAAAAATTACCAAATAGTCATCTGTTTTCTTTATTTATTTTTCATGCGTCAAATCTTGCAACAATGTGACAGGTTTATTTACAATTTCACATATGATGTATTATGGACGCATGTGATGTCAGGACTCGTGCATACAAAAATGGAAAAACTTTTGCAGAGTGCAGAGAAATTGCAGAATCTATGAACCCTTCATTTAAAGAATACATTGAAAAAAATGGAAAAGTTTTGTGGACTGAAATTTTAGAAAAAGTTGATCATGACGAACTAATTTACAAATTGACATTAAAGTATCTTAGACGAGACGGATATGACATTGGAAATCATAAGATTCCAGAAGTCAAGAAATTTATTTCATAGAATCTATCTTGCAGCTGCCGTCAGGATTTCTGAGTTTTCTTGCCATTATTATTGGAGTTACAAATAACACTGGAATTGATATTGCAATGAAAAATGTTTGCAGCTGTGACAATGCAATGGACAGTGCAATGCCGCTAGCAGTTCCAACAAATACTGATAGAAACGTACCTGCACATGTTGGGCATGCTATGAACAATCCTGCAGCTGCTCCTACTGTGCTTGCACCTCTTCCTTTTTTTGATATGGTGTATGCGCTAACTGCAATTGCCATGTTTAATCCGACCAAATATGACACTACTATCTGAAGTACTAGATTGATTGGTAAGATTTGCAATCCAACATGCTCTGTTAGATATATTATGACTTTGGGCATGTAACCAAGCTGATCACAACAAGGAGCAACAAATCCAGAAGGTATGGTTGCACCATAATGTGTGATAAAATTTACTTCTGGCTGATACACTAGTGTTCCAGATATCAAAGAAAAGAAAATACCATACACGATAAATGTAACTAGAAAGATTTTTCTTGATTTTGCATTCCACGTGGTAATTGCAATTATTGATAAAATGTCAGTTCCTTTTTTTCGTACTTTCTCTTTATGATACATGTAAAGCCCGTAAGCTATTGCTCCAAACGCTGCAAGCAGTATGATGTAAAATCCATATGCGATTCTTTGAATTGTATCTATTGCATCTGGTGTGAATATCTCTGGATTTTGGTATCTTGAATAAATTACAAATATGAATGCAATAACTGCAAATCCTAAAACAATTAGCTTTTTTCCACTACTGGGATTCTTTTCCATGTTTTTTTGTAATTTGTTTATGAATTAATTCTATTCTCTTGTTTGCATTGATTTTGGCTATAATTTACGCATAAATCCATTATAGTTGAAATTATAATTATTTGAAATTGGTTTTGATTGTATGTGATCTAGATCTAAGAAAAATTATTTTATGTTTTTAATTTTTATAAAGTTCTGAAAAACTGTCACAAGTTAAAATGATTATTCTTAGTATCTTTATAAGCAGTGAACCGAAATGTAAATTGCATTACAATGGAGATTGATCAAGCACAAGAACCAGATTATGAATCAGTGAAAATCGACTATGTGGGATTTGTAGATCCTTATGCAGTTGAAGGAATGCTTGTCCTCAAAGGTGATGATGACAAAGAGTTTCACATGAGGGCATTTTCTGGCGAAGTTGCAAGACACATATCCAGTTTTGTTGACAGCACTGCTGAATCAGTGCCATCAGTTTACAAGATGGTAGAAGAAATTTGTGAAGTAAACGAGCTGATACTAGTCAAGGTCAAGATTTACGAAAGCGGCGAAGTGCTGCGCGCAAATCTCTATTTTACTGGAAAAAAGGATCTTGTACTGCGAAATTATAGAGCATCTGATGCCATGGCTTTGGGGGCTTTGTATAACATTCCAATTCTAGTACGTAAAAATCTTCTAAAAGAACACATGGAAGCATAAATCCATTTGATCACTTTAAAATAAAATTAATCTACTAGTGCAAACTATCCAAACCAAGTGACTGAGAAAAAAATACAGGATGCATTAGACATGTTAAACATTTTTGCAGATACGATTCGTTCTACTGTTTCTGAACTTGAAAAGCAAATAGCAAACAAAGACGATGGTGAGATCAAAAGAACCTATGAAGTGTATTTGGACATGGAGATAAGCAGAATCTACGTAATTGAGGAGATAATTCGCAAACTAGAATCTAACGAATAACTAGTTTATCTTGATGATTCCAATTTTGACTAGATGTTCTATCCCCTTGATAAAGTCAGTCTCTGTAATCTTGTCTTCAGACCACCATTTTGCATTGTTTCTGACCCACGATGGTATCTCTTGGGTGAATATTCCTGTGGATTCTCTGACTTCGCTAACCTTGATGATGTCTTTTTGAACCAGATATTGGATTCCAATTACAAAATCTCTGTCAGTAATCGTTTCATCTGACCACCACTTTGCGTTTTGTTTTATCCATGAAGGTATGACTTGCTCTGCTGGCTTTTCTGATATTGGCTCAAAGATTGGTTGAGGTGTCTCTAAAACTGCAGTATTGATTGGTTTGAATCCGTTTGGTGTGTATAATGATTTTATCTTTTGTATATCGATTGGTTTTATCTTCATTAGTTTTGAGTTCTCATGTGAGAATACTGCCATTATTGACTCTGCATCAACTAGTCCTTTTGCCCAGACTGAATTTACCTCAGGATCATCTGCTTGATAGTGACCCAATCCTAATGCATGTCCCATCTCGTGAGTTATTGTGGTTCGAAGTTTTTCTGACATTAGCATGTCTTCTCCATAACATGCACTATAGTAGATGTATTTCTCATCACTTGTTTTGCAGATTTGTATGTCTCTGTAATAGATTTTAATTAATTTAAAACCAGAATCATCTGAATATGTTACTCCAAGTACACGATACATCTCGTTTTTCTCTGTTGGCATTGGATGAAATTCAATTATGACATTGCAATCTTTTTGAAGATTGTTTTGCACATCTTTTTCTGTTAGCAGTTTGTAGTTTATCTTCCAGTTGTCCTTTGTGCTTTTTCCTTCATGTATCTGTAATGCAGATTGCCAATCCTGTACTGCAAGCCTTGCAGACTCTTCTAGTCTGTCAACTCCCCACTGTTTTAGATATGGATCCTGTTCCAGTGTTGGCTTGTATGTGCAGACAAGCGGAGTGTCAAAGAACTGCCTGCCAAATATTTTGTATTCAACATTATATCCAAACGAATCATTTACAAAATTTATGCTCAGAAGAAAGCCTATTGCAAGCAGTATGATTATGATTTTCAATATTTTTCTTAATTTTCTAAAAACTTAAGGATTTAGTAGAATGGAATAATATTGTCAGTTTTATTTTTGCTAAACGTATTTAATGTCAAATCAAAAATTGCAAAATATGGGATTTTTCAGAAAAGAAAAAGTCATACTTGACACAAAATGCAGAGAATGCGGCATGGAATTCTCCGAAACTGAAAGAATGCTGCGCCACATGATAAAGGCACATACAAAGAAAAAACCAAGTTAAATTGCTGATAAAGTATTAAACGGCATCTTTTCGTATCTTATACATGAGTGAACAAGAAAAAATTATGGATAATCTACTCAATGTAGATCTTGAGATAATTGATTGTGTTAGGGCACTTCAGGAAGCTAACTGGGATTCAGGTAATCTGAAACAACAAGTCGGTGATTTGCTAAAACTCCGTGATGATATGGTTGAAAAATTAATGTCATTAAAAGGTGATGATCACGAATGTGGTTGCGGTCATCAGCACGAATAGTAAATCTCTAACTCTTATTTTTTAAAGTGACTGGAGTGATCCTCTACTAAATAATCACTGCTTGGACTAAAAAGTAGCTGCTCTTTCGAACACTCTCCAGTCAAGAGTAATTGAAATTTCTCACTTATTATAATGATTCCTCTGAATTATCAAAAAAGTTCTCTGGAAACATGTCTCTTATTTTGTTTCTCTCGTCTTCATATCTTTTTATCTTATCCTTGTCTGTTTCTGAGTCAAGCTCTGCAATCTTCTTTGTAAGCGTCTTGTACAAAATAAGATACTCTGGAAATTTTTTTGGAAGTTCTGTCATTTTAAATGGATTAAATAATGATGAATGCTGGTAATATTTATGAAATTTTTAATACTGTTTCTGATACTGTTTTCATTTACCGGGCTTGCATTTGCAGAAAGTGATATCCGTACTTTGATAGTTGGAAACCAAATAATGATTACCGCCGATGTTACAAACAGCCTCAACACTCAGCAGCCATTTGTGTACATCACCCAGGTAAAAAATTCAGATAATACTGTCATGTCTTTATCTTGGCTTACCGGTTCACTTTCACCACGCCAGTCATTTTCACCTGCGCAATCGTGGACATCAACTGAAATCGGTTTGTATACAATTGAGGTATTTGTCTGGAAGAGCATCGATAATCCTGAAGCGTTGTCATCTCCATTGCTTATGAAAGTAAATGTCGTTGATCCAAAGACGTGATCAAACTGTAAACGGCTTTTGATGAAACTTGATACAGATGGTGTTGATGCCTTCAATTATTTCTATAATCTTTGGATACTCTGGCTGCTTTTCTGAAATATCATTTTTTATAATTCTCATGTAATGGATGATTTTTTTTACCTGCTTGTTTTTCTGATTCTTTGATATAGGTGCAGTTGACAAATCTTTTAGGTTTGCAGAGATGTCGCAAAGCTTGATTAATTTTGCATCAATTGACGCATTTTTTAGTTGCGTGACATACTGCTGCTCAATGTCTTTTTTTGCAACGCTCTTGTCTTTTGATAAAGATAAAATAATTACTGCAATCTCTCTGCCAAACTTTTCATTTATCTGATCAAAAGTAACATCTGTATCTTCAATGATATCATGCATCCATGCAGCTGCAAGTACATTTTTGTCAGTAACTCCCAAATTTTTGAGTCTGTTTACAACTCCTTCCAAGTGATCAGAGTATGGAGTGACACCGTCTTTTCGTTTTTGATTTTTGTGTTTCTCATGTGCAAGTTTTTTTGCCTTTAGTACAATGTCTGCACTGTCTTCCATGCGGTTTTGGTTTTATCCCCTGTATGTAGAGGTTTATTCAGTGAAGATATGCTTAAGTTTGATATTTGTGCCTATTGACTGTGAGTGACGCAAACTATCGAGCCACTTTGGTAATTCTAAATGATATTGAATCGCATGGACTGGTACAGTTTAATGAGCAGTACTGTGACGAGGAATTTTTTAAAAACTTTTTAGAGTTTGAAAAATCATTTTCAAATTCGTTTCATAATGTGGCACGCAGTCTTAACTCTCAAAACCACGAGACAATGGTCTTTGCGATTTATTCGGAGATGTCCTTTATCATGTCACATCTTGATGTGATAAACAAGTTTCTCAAAATTATCGTCAACCCTGGAAAACTAAAGGGCGGATTTGATGAGAACACTTCGCTTTATCAGATGATTACTAAAATTTGCAACAAGATGCAATATTCTGAAAAGCTAAAAAACTCGATACGTGGAATGTTTCTTCTAGGCTTTAGAAATGCAATACTTGATCAACAATACAGAATATATCAAAATGACGACCTTGTAATTTTCCCAAATGACGAGAACCTGAAAAAACATTTTAGCATAAAAGATCTTACAGATTACTCGTTGCAGGTAATGAGTATGCTTGAGGCGATGATTGACTGGTCAAATGGCGGAAAAAAATCAACTGACAATTCTACCAATGCGCTTTATTCCCTGGTAGATGATATGAAAAGACAAGTCGAATTATTGGATAAAAAACTAGACCGACTGTACTAATTTTTCCAAAATGGAATATTACATTCTCTAGTTTAATGAATTTAAAAAATCATAGTAACAATTGACATAGGAATTTCAATACATTTCCAAAAATAGGATTACTGGAGATTCTTGTAACGTAATTTTTGTTACACTTTATGGATATCCTTAATAATTCCGAAAGGTATCATGGCTCAATGATTAAGAACATACTTCTTTTAGGAATCACGGCTGTTTTTGCAATTGGACTTCTAACTCAAAGTGCATCTGCAGCAAGTGTTGACTATTTCTTAAAGATCGACGGTGTTCCGGGCGAGTCGACAGATGACAAACACAAAGGATGGATAGAAATCGAATCGTTTAGCTGGGGTGCATCACAATCATCCGCAACTTCTGGTGGAGGCGGTGCAGGTAAGGTCTCAATTAGTGACTTTAGTTTTACTTCATCTGCCAGCAAGGCATCACCAAAATTGTTTGAGCATGTAGTTACTGGCAAACACATCAAAGACGTAACTTTACAACTATGTGTTGCAGGTGAAGGACGAGAATCACAATGCTATCTCGACATAGTGTTGAGCGATGTCCTAGTTTCAAGCTATCAGTCACAAGGCAGCTCTGGGGAACAACCAACAGAACAATTATCTTTGAACTTTTCAAAGATAGAGTTCAAGTACCAGCCAATTGGCTCTAGTGAAGCACCAGTAAAGGCAGGTTATGATCTGAAAAAGAACGTAAAGGTCTAGAACCTTTTCTTTTTATTTTTAAATTTTAAAAATTTTTTTATGATCTCGCAGATATTTTGAAACAAACCATTTTACAAATGTAATGTACTTGTTTTTTATATCTAATATTCAAAGTGGTATTGACGATACATTTTGAAAAGCAAAGTTCCAAAGAAATTTCTCATTATAATAGGTATTGTAATAATTGGGATTGCAGTATCTCTTAGCTTTAATTCTAATGATCAAAAATCTATCTCAAATGATACCATGACTGAAACTAGAATAGTTGATTGGCGTCATGTTCATGGATTAGGTGTAGATGCTGCAGATTCTGGCATTTTGTATATTGCAACACATGGAGATTTTTACCAAAGTAGAAACGGTGCGCCTCCAATAAAAGTAGACCAAGTAAGAGCAGACTATATGGCATTTAATGCACCACACGACAAAGACTCTCCTTTGTATGCAAGTGGACATCCATCAACTGGCGGAAACACAGGACTAATCAAAAGTGTAGATGGTGGAATAACTTGGCAATCAGTTTCCAAAGTATTAGATCCTCCAGTTGATTTTCACGCAATGACCTTAAGCAAAAGTGACCCAAACTTGATTTTAGGTTTTGACAGTGGTGCAAGAGGCTTGTTCAAAACTACAGATGCTGGAAAAACTTGGGAAACTCTAGAGTATCCTGAATATATTTCGGCATTAGCGATTTCTCCAACTGACTCTCAACTAATATTTGCAGGAACAGGAAATGGAATTTACAAATCAAATAATGGTGGTATAACATGGAATCATGTTGCATATCAAGGATTAGCAGTATATGCTTTGAATTTTGATGATGATGGAATTCTTTTTGCATCCGTAAATTCATTTGGCTTGGTTCGTTCAGATGATCTTGGAGTAACTTGGGAAGACTTGGCAAACATTGATCTAACAATTACTAGCATTGCTTTTGATTCCCAAAACAAAATACTTTATGTCGGTGGATTTTCATCTGATGGATACCAAGAAGTCTACAAGCTTTCATACGATTTAACCAATCATGAAATCATTGGTACAAACAAGGGATTAAAATAATTCCAAACTTTGTGTTTTCATAAATCCTTAAGTTTAAAATTCTTGTAGAAACTTTATGGTTTGTTTTAGATGTGATGGAAAAGGTAAGCTCCGAAATGAGTTTGGCATAATGGAAAAATGTGAGTCATGTCAAAAAAAGAAAATGACTTTTGAAAGTGTAGTTAAAGAGCCAGAGAAAGATTAGATTCTGTAATATTGATCGCATTACAC
The DNA here is from genome assembly GCA_018334095.1 of Nitrosarchaeum sp. Classification (GTDB taxonomy): domain Archaea; phylum Thermoproteota; class Nitrososphaeria; order Nitrososphaerales; family Nitrosopumilaceae; genus Nitrosarchaeum. Next base: position 18,167 of record JAGXTE010000001.1, on the reverse strand, counting down.
ACGATCCTCTTTAATTATTAGTTTAGACTCTACGTTTCTGTTGAATAAATCCAGTCTTTTGTTATTTTTGGCAATTTCTACTATTCTGATTTCCAGTCCACTTATTGGCAATGCATTTGCAGCAGACAAGCCAACTAAACTCCAAAAAGAGTGTACCAAAGAGTTTGAAAAAAAAGACCCACTAAAGTATTCAAAAGAATGTGAATTACTTTCTCTGATTAATGAAAATCAGCCAAATCCACAAGCTGACAGTTTCTTTGATGTGTTCTTTGATGTGTTTACAGTAGATTCATTTTTTGATATTTTCACAGAATTGCAGACAACCAATGATGCACAGCAATCTCAGATTGACTCTTTCTTTGATATTTTCACAGAACTACAAGCAAGTGATGAGTCTCAGCAATCTCAGATTGACTCTTTCTTTGATATTTTCACAGAACTACAAGCAGCTGATACACAACTACAATCCAACATCGACAACGAAGCAACATCAAGAGCAACAGCTGATGCTCTACTACAGACACGCGTGAATGAAAACTGTCCTGTAGGTTCTTCAATTAGACAAATCAATTCTGATGGAAGTGTATTATGTGAACCTGATGATGTCGGTACCGGTTCTGGCGGAAGATTGATAGTAGTAGAACGATCTGGTCAAACAACAGATTTTTCTGCTGAAACCCCATTTAGATCATCCTATGCACCATGTCTATCAGGTGAAATGGTTGTTGGTGGAGGATATAGAACAACAGATCCCAGAGTTAACATATCTGGTGAATCAAGCACTATCTTTGAAGGATTACCTGCTTGGTCTGTTAATGCATATTCTCCATCTGGAGAAGGCTCTATTACTGCATTAGCAGAATGTGCAAGAATTGAACCTTAATTTTTCTCTTCTATTTTCAGATTTTTTTAAATAATTAAAACATCTAAAAGCGAATTTGATTTTTTATTTCCTAAATCCTTAAGTTCATAAAAAATTCTATCTAACCCATGGCAAAATTAACCAATAAACAACATGAACAACAACAAGAACGAAGATTGGCAAAATTAGAAAAAAGAGCAGATGCAGATGATCGAAGAGTGGATAAATTAGAAAAAAGAATCAATGCATTAAAAGATGAACTAGCCAAACATAAAGCAAAACCCAAACATTAGATTCTATTATTACAATAACCTGCCCTTTTAGGCTCAAAAATCCCTAGCTTGTCTCTGATTTGTAACATGTTAGGATGCAATAGCGAGGCATATGCACAGGTGATGCACTATTACTTTGAGGAGGGGATTAGAAGACCTTTTGCAAAATGTATCATACGGTTTTGCATAATTCACGCAAAGATGATTTCACAAGACGATGTGACTACAAGGGTTCAGGTGTTAAATTGAGAAAGATAGAGATTGATGTAAAAGACAAGGACTATCTTGACTTTCTATCTGTTTGTTTAGATGAGGAGACTACGGTAGAGGACAAGCTAAAAAATATCATTCGCTATCACATCATTACATATCGTAATAGGGCAAAGATGAGAAATGGAAAACTCTTTTTGTAAATCTTTAAGTTCATACTTTTGTTAAATTTTATGTGAAATCGTTAATCATTATAGGACTTGGAATAATCGCATTTGCAAGCATAATTCAAACATCTCATGCCGAAGAAATATTCATGTATCTTGAAAAAGATGTGAGAAAAGTTTACTATACTGGAGAAAACATAAACTCTGCATCTTTTGATCACGCTTCTGCCTCTGTGATTTTTGATCTGGGAGAAAATGCAACCCTTGATCTCAAGGCCCCAATAGTATACCCGATAGGTGGTCAACTATTTGTTTTAATTAATGGAGAAGAGGTAGATGCGAATGCAACAACTGATGATTGTTTTTACTATGCATCATTTGAGTCAAAGAGTCCTGAAAAGATAGAAATTATTTTTGCTCACTGGCCTGAAGCAACAGAAAGAACTGATAACTGTGAAACCTTTGTTGTCTCACCACTAAAGCAATTCAAGTTGGGAGTTCTATACAGTGACATTGAGTGTAGAGATGAATTAGTACTAGTTGTAAAATCGACTAATGGTCATTTTACATGTGTAAAACCTGATTCTGTTTTAAAATTATTTGAAAGGGGATGGGCATTAATGGTAAATCAATCTGAAAGTTCTAGGCATTGCTATCAAGTACCTGAAACTGGGGTCTGCAAAGCATCGATAGAAAAATATTATTTTGATTGGGAATCTCGTTCTTGCAAATCTTTTACATGGGGAGGATGTGGTGGTTCTGTTCCATTTGATACACTAGAATCATGTATAGGCTTTTGTAACTAGGAGAAAATGAAAACTATACTTTTGATAATTATTATTGGAATTGTATTTCTACCCATTTCTGCACACGCATCATGTGGAGCCCCACCTCCATTAGGTGCAGAGTATTACAATTTTCAGCAGGCAGATGTGGTATTTGTTGGAACTGTCATTGACATTTACAATCCACATCCAGAAATCCATCCTGGAACTGAGGAATACGATACAATTACCTTTGATGTTACTCGTATTCTAAAAGGGGATGCAGATGATGGAACTGTAACTTCAGGTCATAATTCAATCCAGTATAGTGATTTTGAAATTGGAAAATCATATCTTGTTTATGCATTTGGAGATAAACGAAGTGTCAGTATATGTACTCCTCCCGTATTACTAGATGAATCTCAGATAACAACATCTGATTTTATTTACTATGTTCCGTTAATTTTGGTAGTGACTATAGTTTCAATTTGTGGTATTGTAATTTTTATGATTTGGAGAAAAAATAAATGAAATCACTAATCATCATCGCAATTATTGTTGTAGGAGTTATTGGTGCAGTTGCAGTCTTTGCAGCTATCTCACCTACTACGTGGCAAGACAACAGACCAACATTTCAAGGAGATACAAGACCTGACGAGAATAAAGAAAAAATTGATTGTCTCTCAAAGGGAGGACTGTGGACTGGAAACAGTTGTAGCATTCCAGATTTTGCAGAACCTACAGTTATCAACTGCACAGGAAATTGTATCACAGAAAAAGTAACCAGGATAGTTGATGGAGATACAATTTATACTGCAAATCATAAAATTCGTTTGTCATTGACTAACACTCCCGAAAAAGACAAACTAGGATTCCAAGAAGCAACTCTGTTTACTGTAATGCATTGCCCTGTGGACAGCATGATTACGGTTGATCAAGATGACTTGCAACCTTTTGATCAGTATGGTAGAATGCTTGGCAAAGTTTACTGCGAAGGTGGCGTGATAAATGAAATGCTGCTATCAAATGGCCATGCTAACATCTTGACTCAATATTGTGATACAAGTGAGTTTTCAGGGGAATCTTGGGCTCAAAAATATGGATGTAAAGAAGAGACTCTGATAGTTACTCCTGTAATTATTCCTAAAGAGACTCTAAAAACTAGTCCCGAAGAAACTCCTAAAGTGATTCCAAAAGAGACTCTAGATTCTAAAGAAAATTGTGACCCATCATATCCTGATGTTTGTATCCTGCCATATCCACCGGATTTAGATTGTGGCGATATATCATACAAGAACTTTAGAGTAATGGGAAGTGATCCTCATAGATTTGATGGGGACAAAGATGGGATTGGCTGTGAGAAATGACTAGTTATTTTAACATAAAACTTTGATCTCAGAGTAAAATTATCTGATAAAAAATTTGGCATAGTTTAGCATAGTTATTTGAGGCTATTTTAAATCATAAACGCTTCATAATTCGGCAAACTCATCAGAGATCAGACATAGCTTTCTTAATCATCAGCAATTGATGATTTTCATTCTATGATATATTGGTATTTTTGCTGCAAAACATAACTTTTTGATATCCCAAAAATTATCCACCATTTATGGCAAACATGGATAAACTGTACAAAAGCGTTGCATCAAAAATTATCCAAAGATGCCATGGCAGCATCAAAATAACAAAGCATGGCAAAATAATCGAAGTATACGATGTAAACAGACACATCTGGAGCAAGGGATTGGCAGGACTAATAATCAAAGAGGAATGCAAAAACGCAGACCTAAAGGAATGGGAGTTTGCACATGTCAGAACCTATGTCATTCAGCAATTACTAGAATAATCTAGTATGTAACTTTGCGAATCAAGTGTGGCTCTTTTAGCATTACTTGACAGTCTTTTGCAGCTGACAATTCAACTTCCTTGAGATTGTGATTTGTAATTACAGTTAGTGCCTCACATCTTGAACATAAAATTGTCTGGCCATCTGATCTTCGCTCAAAGACAATATTTTTTTCTAATCTATCGTCTTTTTGACATCTGGGACAAAGCTTTGGCTCTTTTAGAATTGTGATTATCTCTTTTATGTAGATGGTTCTTGGCATCAATCATTTTGTTATTCCCTGACAGAAAAGAGTTTGGATTTTGTTAATTGGCATCCAGCAATTCTGGTCCAAATAAAACCGTTCTAAAATTATTTGAACCAAAACCGTTGAGTATTCGATATATTTCTCAATCTAGCCAATCAACAATATTTTTTGCATCTTCGTTGAAATATGTCTTTGGGCATTTCAATTATATTGATTTAAAAATTAGTTTAGTTATTAGATATAGATATGACTGAAGACATTTGTGATTTTTGCAAAGGCTTAGGCTCAATATCTTCACATGATTGTGTTTATTGCAATGGCACTGGGGAATGGAACCAGGCAGCACAAGCATATGTCAAAAACCATATCTGCCAATGCATTGTACTTGACAGAAAGTTTTGTCCTGTTTGCAACAAGGCATGTCATCATGATACTTCTCTAAATCCAAAACAAAGAATTGATCCTGGTTATGGCGGTTCTTCGATTCCAGAAATTACTGTAATTGCTTAGGTAACAATCTCATCTAGACGCCCTTCTTCTTGGGCCTGTCTTATTTCCATGGCTATTCTTTTTCCAATTCCAAATGTTTTGCCGTACTGATATTTTGTGTACGGGCTAGTAGTTGCAACAATTGGGTTTCCAGGGACTCGTAGTGACACATCATACACTACAAGCTCCAAATCCTTTGTAATTACACTCTGCAAAGAAAATGGCCCAATGATTCCCGGGGCATATTCCTTTTTGACTGCAGCTACAAACTTGTCACCCATCTTGATTACTTTTTCAAGCAACGACTCTCTGATGCTAGCTGGTGTGTGGCCTACCTCAATGTTTTGCAAATCAATGTTGATGTCTAGCTGCTGTTTTGCAGGAAGTGCATTAAAGTCATGGACGTTTGTCTGCAGTCTTCGCTCAATTCCAATAAAATCAACTTGTTTTGACATTGGAGTGTGAAAGAAATTAAAATTCATGTATGTGCCAATTGCAAGTTCTTCAATGCTTGCTTTTTCTAGGTCCTTTCTTGAGATTAGTCCCTGTTTTATTTTTGCTTCAGATTTTTCTTTATAGTCTTTGTAAGATGATACTGTGAAAAATGCCCGCTCTAATGGTCTTTTTAGTTCCTGGACCTTTACGATGCATGGCTTGTTGATATTTTTTGGGTCTTTGAACAACTTTGGAAATTTTATTCTTGCCTTCTCTAGCAAAAAATACTGGTTTCTTTTTGCGGTTCTCTCTTCTGCTTGGAATAGTTTTCTGTTTCCAAATATTGGAACCTTAAATGAATTTTCCAATGTTTTGTATCCAAGGTATACAGTTAGGGATCTGTGAGGAACTATTATGACATTAGAGTCTCGCATATCTTTTTGATTTTTAGCAGACGCCATGTCCTTGAATTTATTTAAAACAACAATCTCATCTGCTATTCTTCCAAATCTCTGGTATGGCTCCTCTCTTCCTTTTTGACAATATACCCGAGTCTGAAAGTTTTCATCTTTTGCCCCATCCATCACTTCAAGTGCAGAGTGGCTTCCCATTACGCCAATCTTTACATCAGAATATCCGTTTACAATTTTTTTAATCTCAGAAGAACTAATCATAAGATAACTAGAATACGGGAACTAATATAGCTAATTTTCAAATTATTACCTAATTATCCAATCACAAGATTTTTCTTGATAGTCATTCCAGTAATGATATGTTTTATTCCTTTGAGCTGCAGATGGCAGGAGTCATCTTGCTTACTGCCATGGCAGCAGGTGGAGTTTCTTTGTGGATTAAACGAAGACGAGAGCAGCAAAAACTAGATGCTGCAGATGCGGCACAAGCTAGCTAGTGCTAAAACCATCATACTATCTAATAGATAAAATACCATGAATGATTAGACACTACAATGAGACTGATAGTTGGCATTACTGGCAGTACGGGTGTAATCTATGGGGTTCGCTTGCTAGAAGTATTGAAAAAATTGGGAGTAGAGACTCACCTGATAATGTCAGAGTGGGCAATCAAATGCCTTGCAATGGAGACAGAATTTCAGATAGGCTATGTAAAGTCGCTTGCAACTACAACCTCTGATGAATCAAACATGGCAGCAAGTGTTTCTAGTGGAACTCACAAGGTTGATGGAATGATTGTAGCGCCATGCAGCATGAAAACATTGTCAGCAATTGCAAATGGATACGATGATACTTTGGTTGCAAGAGCAGCAGGTGTCACAATTAAGGAATCAAGAAAATTAATTTTGATGGTTCGAGAAACTCCACTTTCTGCAATCCATCTTGAAAACATGTTGAAACTATCACGACTTGGAATTGTAATACTGCCGCCAGTTACAGAATTTTATACAAAACCAAAAACCATTGATGACATTGTAAATCACGGAGTTGGAAAGTGTTTGGACCAGTTTGATCTGGAGCACGGTTTATACCCTCGTTGGGGTACTTTCAAATTATAATTGGCTATTGTTTTTGAAAAGATCATAAAGGCTGACAGAAAAAAAGTTTTTGACATTACAACAAACTATGAAAATTTTCAAAAAATTCTTCCGCAATACTATCCCTCAACTAGAACAATCTCAGTTAGGGGAAACCATTCACTTGTAGAAGAGCACCTGATGCTTGGAGGACAGGAATTTGTAATCATGGCAAAGCATGTAACTGACGAACCAATATTGCATGAACTATTCATTGTTGGCGGCGATGCAAAGGGCACTCATATCACAACAAGATATGAGCAGCTTCCAAACGGGACAAAACTAATTTTAGAGATTGATTGGAAGTTTAAAGGACTAAAAAAACTGAGTTTTGGCAAAGACAAGATTCCAAATGAATATTCTAAAATGATTGATGAATTTGCTATTATCGCTGAAAATTAATCTGTTTTTTCTTTATCTTTGAGGTCTTTTAGTTCTTTTTCGCCCTCTATCTTTCCTTTCTCAAACTCGCCTTTTGCTTTTCCCAAAGTCTTTGCAAGTTCGGGGATTTTTTTGGCACCGAAAATAAACACCACTGCAATAATTATGATAAATATCCATTCTTGACCTTGGATGAAATTTGAAACTCCTTCAAACATTCTGATTCTTTATTGTTGATTTTGGATTTAAATGTTCGACATTTTGCGCTCACTGCGCTCAATTGCTACCATGCCTATGAGGTATAGTGCGATCATTGGTCCTGCAATAAACCACATTGTAACACCGCTTCCATCTGGAGTGATGACTGCTCCAAATATGACAATTGCCACAATCGCATATCTTATGTTGCTTCGCCAAAATTTTGAATCAACTATTCCAATTCGTGATACTGCATACATCACAAGTGGAAGCTGAAATGATATGCCAAATGCCAACAGAAACTGTAAAACAAATGTAACAAAATCAATTACATTTAGAAACGTAACTAGTCCTGCAGACTCTCCGTATGTGTAAAGAAAATCTAAGATGTATGGGATTACAAAAATATATGAAAATATACATCCTGTAACAAATAACAGCAAAGCAGGCAACGAGATGTTTCTAGCTATCTTGATTTCTTTTTCTTTTAGTGCCGGCGTGATAAATACAACAAACTCTCTGATGATAATTGGCATGCTTAATGCAATTCCTGTAAGTGCTGCAACGTATATCTGAGCAAAGAATGCTTGGCCCGGTGCTGTTTGAATTAACTGCACATCTGCTGGAACCAAAGTTTCTCTCATGTGATTTGTTATCTGTGCTGCAATGTTGTTTAGTGGGTCTGGAGTTGGATAGTATAATTGAATCCCGTTAATTTGAATTGGCTCTGCATGAAATGATATCAGAAACATTGTGATTACTCCCACCGATATTGCAATTCGTATGACTATCTTTCTTAGTTGTTTTAGATGTTCATTAATCTCTTGAATGTCTGACATACCCGTCTTCGTCTAAACTGGCATGTATCTATTTGCCTGGAATTGGAAGTAGTTTTGCTTCAGGCAATCCAGCGTTTTTGAGCTCCTCTAGACTCAAGTCTTGGAACTCTAAAGATATGATTGCCTTTGTCTTAAATTTCTGTTCCATGCTTTTTGCCAAAGCTGCAATGTCTCTGCTGGAATAGATTTCCTTTGAATCTTTAAGAAATATCCTCTCCCCTTTTTCCATCTCTTTTCCTCCAAATTTCTCTTGCAGAAAACTGGTAATTGATGGTAACTCTTTTCTTGGAATGTTGTTGTAATAATATGTGATTCCCTTGACTGATTCATAGTCATATGGTGTGCCGTTTCTATACATGAAAAGACCTATGAAGATTGCTTGCACTTCTGGTTCTCTTACACACTTTATCTCCCAGTTTAGCAGTTTCTCTTCATTGTACACAAATTTCTCCATCTCGTCTGGAGTAATCTTCCAATATCTTGATCTTGACAATCTGTGGTATTCTTTTCTAATCTGATATAAATTTCAATGTTTGGCGATGTTTTTACGTCGTTTGGTAATTACAACTTCTATGACTAGTCCTGCAACAACTACCATCAGAACTGAAACTGCAGACCAAAGTATCTGGACTATTGGATCAAATGTCTGAGCCATAGGTGCAGTATCCATAATTGGTGCAGACTGCATCATCGTATCTGCAGATTCTCCTGTCATTCTTGCCATCTCATCAACTGGCAATGACTCCATTGCTACATCTGCAGACTCTTCTGGCATTGACTTGAGTGCCATCTCTGGAGCATCTGGTGGAATTGGACTGGTTGCAGACATTCCCCCATCTGGCATTACATTTCCTTTTTGAATCAGTTGAGATGAAAACCATGCAGCAATTGATGCGCCACCAAGTGTTGCAAGTCTGTGAATTCTAGTAAATGAATTAAATAATGATTTGCTCTTTTTTGCAGGCTCTGACATCATCGCAGGCAATATTACTATTGCAAGCTTGTCTACGGTGTAAAACTTCATGTCATGAGACTTTGTATTTTTTCCAATGTTAGTAATTTTTACAACTCCTGCATCCTGCATCTTTTTTAAATGATAAATTACTAACGGCAATGATATTTCTGTCTTTTGAGATATTTGATTTGCAGTTAGAGAATCATTAAATAGAATTTTTAAAATTGCTCTGCTTGAATCTGAGCTAAGTATCTCGCCAATTGATTTTAGCTTTGAATCCTCAGTGGATAGAATTTCGACTCTGTCTGCTATACCTATTGTATCTCCCTCGGTGTCTTTTACAGTATCCCCAATCTCGTCTTTCATCGAAGGAGTAAAATTTTGAATCTCTTAATAATGCTTGTTGTTAAATTGAAATTTAATCAAACCTTATCTACAAAATTATTCATTGTATAATCATGAAACATTCAAAACAAATCTTTACAGCAATGATTGCTGTACTGGTAGTCTCTGTAACTGTGGGTGCAATCTCTGTTACCCCAAATGCAGTAGCTCAAGAAGAAGTCACTCCTTTTCCATCACGGGAAAAAGTGATCTCAGTTACCGGTAACGCAATCTCAAGTGTAAAGCCAAACCTTGCAAACATTAGTTTTGGTGTTGAAATTCAAGAAAAAACTGCAAAAGATGCATTGGCTTCAAACTCTGAATTGATGAACAAAGTGATTGCTGCAATAAAGCAAGTAGGAATCACTGATTCTGAGATCAGTACATCCCAGTTTAACATCTATCCTGTGTATGATAGTTATCAGGATGAGAAAACTGGAAGATATACCCAAGAACTAATTGGATATAGAGTAAGCAACATCATTCATGTTGAAACTTCAAAGCTTAACAGTTTAGCTGCCATAATTGACGGCGCAGTTGAGGCAGGAGTAAACAGAGTAGATAGCGTATACTTTTCACTATCTCCTGAATCTGCATCAAAACTAAAAGATGAACTTTTAGCAGAAGCAGTTCTCAATGCAAAGTCAAAAGCTGAACTTGCATTAGCTCCACTCAATTACAAGATAATTGGAGTAAAAGCAGTTTCACTATCTGAATTTTCAATGCCATACCCAATGCCAATGTATGAAATGGCATATGATGGAATTGCAAAGTCATCAGCCCCAACACCGATATTTTCATCTGACCAAGATGTCAATACAAGTGTAAACGTTGTCTTCCTAATTGGAAGCAACTAGCTTTTTTCTTTTTTTTAATCGTCTATGCTTCCGCCTTGTCCAAACAAGACTGGCATGGTGTATGTACTGGTGATGTTTTCAATCTTTCTTAAAATCTCTACAAACTTGTCTAATCCATATTCTGCATCATGTTCTACTTTGACAAAAATATCGTATTTGCCCCAAATGCCATTTACCTCCATTACTCCCTTTATGCTTCTTAGATGAGTTATTACCTCCTTTTCATGTCCTGGATTACAAGTAAGTAAAATGTATGTCTGCAATACACTAGTAGTGTTATTTCGGCGATATAACCTATCTGTTATTTTTTAATTTGAAGATTGTTGATTTTGTTTCTCCAATTAGAACTGTCTTTACAGATTCTGAATGAAACCAGCATAGATTCTCATTTGACAAGCATTGGTAACACTTTACAATGGAATCAAGTGATCTTGATAATTCCTCATTTCTCAATGAATCGTTTTCAAATGAATAATTCATTATCTAGTATGAAACATATCAGGATTTAACTAGATGTCATTTTCTATAGTCACAGACGATTTTAGAAATTCCCGTAATTGGGAATTTTTTTACATTCGATCATCATTCATAAACCCTTAAGTTCATACACATTTTTTAAAATTATTGAAACCAGCCACAGTTATTGTGTATGTACTTGGAGCAGTTGCTATTTTGGGAGTGTTGGCAGGACTGCACCAAATTGTAACATATCAAGCTGAAATTGCATTTGAGGATTTTGAATCAAAACAAAAGTCATCAGATATCATAAAAGCACAACCGCCCCCAAAACCAGTATTAGAAAACAAGACAGTTGCAGAAACAGAAAAATGATTTATTCTTAAAATCTTGTAGGAAGATAGATTAACCTCTTTTTGATTTTCCAACTTGTTGGCCGTCTTTAACGTTCATGTAACAATTGAAAACAAACCTGGCATCAGCGATCCTGAAGGGGAAACAATTCTTAATGACTTGGTGTTGAAAGGCGGAGACTCTTCAATATCTAAAATAAAGACCGCAAAGATGCTAAAATTTACAATCAAAGAAAAAGACAAAAAATCTGCGCAAGCAAAGGTACAGAAAATATGTGATGAATTAAGAATCTACAATCCAATGGTAAGCAAAGTCACAATTGATGTCTTTGATGCATCCTAAACTATTCTAGTTGCAAATAGCGATCAACTAATTGTTTATTTTTGGAGTTTTTGACTAGACTCAAATTAAATATCTCTGTCGATAAATCAAAGTGTGAAGGTAGGGGTAATAGTTTTTCCAGGCAGTAACTGCGATCGTGACATGTATCACGTTCTAACTGATGTCTTTAATCTAGATGCCCAGTATTTTTGGCATGAAAAAGGACTACCAAAAAACATCGATGCTGTTATCCTTCCGGGTGGATTTTCTTATGGTGACAGACTAAGGTCTGGGGCAATTGCAGCTCATAGCCCAATAATTAACGATGTAAGAAAGATGGCAGACAAAGGAATTCCTATTTTGGGGGTATGCAACGGATTCCAGATTCTAGTTGAGGCGGGTTTACTGCCAGGGGCATTGCTCAAAAATACATCGCTGAATTTTATGTGTGGCTGGACTAATTTGATAGTTGAAAATAACAAGACTCCATTTACAAACAAACTGAAATTAAATCAAAAGATTCCCATCCCAATTGCAAATGGTGAGGGCAGATATTATGTCGATAATGATACGCTAAAAAAATTAAAGAAAAATAATCAAATTGTTTTTAGATACGAGGAAGTGATAAACGGTTCTACTGACAGGATAGCCGGTGTTTGCAACGAGGATGGAAATGTTGTTGGAATGATGCCTCATCCAGAAAGAGCAGCCGAGTCTGCGATTAACCCAATTGACAATAAACCGTCTTCTCTAATTTTTGAATCACTGATTAAAACAATTGGTGTTAAAAATTGAGTCTAGAACCCCAAGAACTAGATGACCTTACATCAAAGATTGGACGAAAACCAACATCTACCGAATTACAAATTGTAGCTGCTGAATGGTCAGAGCATTGCTCATACAAGTCATCAAAGAAACATCTCAAAATGTTACCGATGAAAGGGCCTCTGGTAATTTCTGAAAAGGGATATGATTCTGGCGTACTTGATATCGGAGATGGTTATGTAATTACAGCTCACATTGAAAGTCATAATCATCCGTCTGCAGTTGAGCCATATGGTGGGGCTGCAACTGGGGTTGGCGGTGTTATCCGAGATATCTTGTCTGCTGGAACCAGACCAATTGCAATCTTTGATGGTCTGAGATTTGGAGACATTGAAAAAGACTTGCAAGCAAGATGGCTTTTTAAAAATGCAGTTACCGGAATTGCAGATTATGGAAACTGTTTAGGAATTCCTACAATTGGCGGTGAGGTTGAATTTGATGAATGTTATACAAATTATGCTCTAGTTGATGTTGCAGCAATTGGATTTGGCAAGAAATCAAGTTTGATAAAAAATCATGCAAAAAAAGGAGACATTGTAGTATTGCTTGGCGGCTCTACTGGAAGAGACGGCATAGGCGGCTCTCAGTTTGCATCTGATTCATTAGAGTCTGAAAACAGATCAGCAGTCCAAATCCCAGATCCATTTATTGAAAAATTAATCATCGAGGCAATTCTTGAGGCAAGAAATCAGAAACTAATTCATGCAATGAAGGACCTTGGCGGCGGTGGACTGTCCTGTGCTGTTTCTGAAACTGCCGATGCCTTATCCATTGGAATTGAGATGGATGTAAACAAGGTTCACACGAGAGAATCTGACATGAACCCAGATGAGATAATGGTATCTGAATCTCAGGAGAGAATGCTAATTGTTACAAATACTGAGAAATTAAAAAAACTAGAAGAAATCTGTAAGAAATTCCGCATATCCTGTTCTGTTATTGGCCATGTTACTTTTGATAACATGATGCATGTAAAGCAGGGAAGCAAGACTTGTGCAAATCTTCCAACTGACGTTGTTGCAAACGCCAAACTTTTGGACAGACCATCAAAAAAACCTGCATATCTAGAAAATATCGAAAAAGAAAAGAAACTCAAACCAATTTCTGATTATTCAAAAATGATGATGAAATTTCTTGCAGCGCCAAACATTGCAAGCAAAATCTGGGTGTATGGCCAGTATGATCATGAGGTAGGAATTAGGACGGTAGTAAAACCTGGCAAAGACGCATCTGTGCTTCGATTAGATAATGGCAAATTTTTATCTGCAAAAATTGACGGCAATCCAAAACACTGCTACATCAATCCAAGGGAAGGTGCAATTGGTTGCTTTGAGGAAGCATGCAGAAATGTTGTCTGTACTGGTGCAAAACCAATTGGAATGCTTGATCATTTGCAGTTTGGAAATCCAGAAGATCCTGAAATCTTTTGGACATTTTTAGAGTCTCTAAAAGGAATCACTGATTTTGCAAAATATTTTGAAATTCCATGTGTTGGCGGAAAGGTCAGTCTATACAATGAGACTCCAACCGGTCCGATAAAACCAACCCCTATAATTGGAATCTTGGGCTTGATTGACAAGGCCCCATTATTTTCTCATAAGATAGATGCCGGTGATACAATTGTGATAATTGGTGACACAAAAGATGAGATGGGTGGCTCTGAATATTTTGAATACATTCACAAGTTTGTTGGCGGAAAATGCCCCGTTGTAAATTTTGCAGAATCAAAATCACACATGAATACAGTACTTGATGTGATTGGCAAAGGACTGGTAAAAGCAGCACATGATTGCTCCAAAGGCGGTCTGGCAGTTGCAGTTTCAGAGCTTTGCATGACATATCAAATTGGATGCAACGTATCTCTTGAAAAAATTCCAGGTCCCAAACTTGACGTTGACAGAACATTGTTTTCTGAAACTCATTCCAGATATTTGCTGGTTGTAGACAAGAAAAATCTCCAAAAACTAGATGGTCTTCTCAAAAAGAGCAAAGTATCTTACAAAATGATTGGAACATTTGGCGGTGAAAACATCCGACTAAACAAAGAAAACAAACCGATCATAGATCTAAGAGTTGATAAGGCTCAAAAAACTTGGTTTAATTCGTTAAGGGAGTTGGTAGTTCATGGTTAAGGAGAATTGTGGCGTAGTTGGAATTTTCAGTCTTAGTGGAACTAATGTCGTTCCGATGGCAATTGATGCACTAAGGGCTTTACAACATAGAGGACAAGAAGCCTGGGGTGTTGCAATCCCAAACAAAGAACCGCTAAAAAGATTGGGCCTTGTTTCAGGAGCATCTTCAGAGTTTAAGAAAATCTGTGAGGAATATGCATCCCCCGCAGTAATCGGACATGTTCGTTATTCTACAATGGGACGAAGTACTTTGGAAAATGCACAACCACTCAAAGTAAAGGACTTATGCATTGCTCATAATGGAACAATTGCAAATGTCCAAGAGTTATCAAATCTGGTAGGTGGCTGTTCTTTTACTCCGCAAAATGCAAGTGATACTCTGGTTGCTGCACAAAGATTGGTGTCGCTAATTTCTGAGAATGGTCAGATGGGAAAAGCATTATCGATTTTAAAAAATGAGATGGTTGGTTCTTATTGTTTTACATTTATCTCTGACGATAATTCCGTATTTGCTGCAAGGGATCCAAAAGGATTCAGACCGATGGTCTTGGGTTACAAGGAATCAGATGACACATACATTGTGGCATCCGAATCTTCTGCAGTTTCAGCAGTTGGCGCAAAACTGCAACGCGATGTAAAACCTGGTGAGCTTATCAAACTAAGCAAAAATGGATTAGAGACTGAAAGATTCTCTGAAGACACATCAAGGGCTCATTGCTCTTTTGAATTTACATATTTTGCACATCCGTCAAGTAACATGGAGGGCGCAAACATCTACATTTCAAGAAAAAACATTGGGCGATTTTTGGCAAAGAAATTTCCAATAAGAGATGCTGACCTTGTAATTCCAGTTCCAGATTCTGCAAGACCTGCAGCCTTGGGATATGCACAAGAGCTTGGAATTACTTTTGATGAGGGGTTACTCAAAGACAGATACAGCAAGAAAGGGCCATTACGTAGTTTTATTGAGCCCCACCAAAGCGACAGAATTGAGATCAATCGATGGATTATCCCAATCAAAGAAATCATTTCAGGAAAACATGTCGTAGTAATTGATGACAGTCTAGTTAGGGGAACTAGCTCAAAGGCAATTATTCAAGCACTAAGAAGGGCAGGCGCTAAAAAAATCAGCATGGTAATAACATATCCTCCAATCAAATTCCCATGCTATGCCGGAATTGATTTTCCATCTCAAGATGAACTTGCAACATTTTCTGATGGTAAGGAACTCAATGAGGTTGAATTGACTGAAATGGTAAGAAAGAGCATTGGCGCTGACTTTTTGGGATATAACGATGCTGAAAATTTGGCAGCAGCAGTTGGAATCCCTAAGGATTCAATGTGTTTTACATGTTCGTCTGGAAACTATGATTCCCTAGGAATTACCCCAGAGTTTAAAACACGTCTTGAGATGAAGGGAGAATAAGATGGAAACTGCATATGTTCTGGTAAAAAGCCAAGTGGCACATGAAATGGATGTAATGGGCGAATTGCTAAAAATTGATAATGTAAAAGAGGCAAGGGGAACATTTGGCGTTTTTGATATTTTTGTCAAAGTGGAGGCAAATTCTTCAAAAGAACTAGAAGACACAATTACAAAAAATATTAGAAAAGTAAAATACGTAATTTCTACTACAACTTTATCAGTAATCCCAGAACAAGACAAAAACTAGATTTTAAATATTGTTTTTTACAAAATTTTAACATGAAAGCAATTTGGAATGATGTTGTAATTGCAGAAAGCGATGATACTGTAATAGTTGAGGGAAATCATTACTTTCCAATCAATTCGATAAAATCTGAATATTTTAAAAAAACTGATTTGACCACTTTTTGTGGATGGAAGGGAATGGCAAATTACTATTCTGTGACAATTAACGGAAAAACCAACAAAGACTGTGCATGGTACTATGCTGAACCAAACGATGCTGCCAAAAAGATCAAAGGAATGGTTGCATTTTGGAACGGTGTTTCAGTAGTATCGTAACTGCTGTCTGTTGAAATTCTGACACTTGATCATCTTTAATTATCTCATATGTTGGATAATTTTGA
Organism: Nitrosarchaeum sp.; assembly: GCA_018334095.1. Classification (GTDB taxonomy): domain Archaea; phylum Thermoproteota; class Nitrososphaeria; order Nitrososphaerales; family Nitrosopumilaceae; genus Nitrosarchaeum. The sequence continues at coordinate 1,572 of JAGXTE010000001.1, read as the reverse complement.
ACATAATTTATGCAAATTAAAAAATTATTTTTGTTTTTAGCAGTATTCTCATTACTATCAAGTGGAGCAATGTCATCAATTCCTGCATTTGCAGATTCTGATGATGACCAACATGATGGCAAAGTCAACAAAAAAAATCGCGTCTGGACTGGGGATGGTCCTCCATTACCAAAGCTTGGCAAAGTAGGTGATTTGTACATCGATAATCATAATGACACTTACAATATTTACAAAAAGACTGGAAAAAATACTTGGACTGATGTGCCAAATATACAAGGTGCTGGTACTTCTGGTCCACAAGGTGAAACCGGTCCAGCAGGTCCACAAGGTGAAACCGGTCCAGCAGGTCCACAAGGTGAAACCGGTCCAGCAGGTCCACAAGGTGAAACCGGTCCTGATGGAGCACAGGGTATGCCTGGAAATAATGGATTTACAACATTAATTGTTACTTTACTTGAACCCACAGGAGTAAACTGTCCTAACGGCGGTGTGAAAATAATGATGGGGATTGATGATGACAATAATAATTCATTATCAATTCCATCTGAGGTAGATTCTACCAATTATGTTTGTAATGGTATCTCTGGCTCAGGTTCACTATCTGCAAATATTTTATCTCTAATTTCATTTTTTGACACTGACGGTGACGGCATTCCAAATGGTTCTGATCCTGACGTTGACGGAGATAGTATATTCAATGGTTCTGATCCTGACGTTGACGGTGACGGCATTCCAAATGGTTCTGATCCTGACGTTGACGGTGACGGCATTCCAAATGGCTTTGATCTTAATATTGACGGTGACGGATTTCTAAATAGTAATCCTTTTGAAACCGATATTGACGGTGACGGCATTCCAAATGGTTCTGATCCTGACGTTGACGGTGACGGATTTCTAAATAGTAATCCTTCTGAAACCGATATTGACGGTGACGGCATTCCAAATGGCATTGATCCTGACGTTGATGGCGACAATGTTCCAAATAGAGCTGATCCTGACGTTGACGGTGACGGCATTCCAAATGGTTCTGATCCTGACGTTGACGGTGATGGATTTCTAAACGGAGATCCAATATCTAATTTTCACGATCCTGACGTTGACGGTGACGGCATTCCAAATGGTATTGACAACGACGTTGACGGAGATGGGTTAGTAAATACTTTTGATTTTGATATTGACGGTGATGGTATTCTAAATGCCGTCGATAATGATGCTGATGGAGATGGATATGGTTTTACCAGTGATTTTGATGATGACGCTGATCAAAGGCCAACTTCGATCAACGGTATGGCTCTTGACGGAGATCCTCATGGTCCATAAAATTCAACATTTGTGTTACTAAATAAAAACATCTTTTGCATAATTATGTGATCTAATCTCTATTCTTAATTATTAGAAAACCAATCTATCTTCAGTGAAATCATACACTATTCTAATTGCCATAATTGGCGGCTCGATTGGAATCATGGCAATAATCTTTGGACTAGATATTGGAAAACTGTCAATATCCACCCAAGAATACAGTCTCTATGTGGACCCAATTATTGACAAACAAAGTCTCTTTGTAACTGG